>PASI01000001.1 GCA_002711905.1 Thiotrichales bacterium | reverse complement strand
CAGCTGATTTGGCGCTAGAATCATGATTTAAAAGAACATGAATCTTTTCTAATTCTTTAACAAGTTCGCTATTATCAGACTCTAGTAATGTCATAGCATGATCATAAATATTATGACCATTAGCATCTTTTTGAATTAATTCTGGTACAACTCTTTTTCCTAAGATCTTATTGGGAAGTGAGACTTCTTTAGTATTGAGTAGACGCTTTACTATTTGATAACTCAAATAAGAGAGCTTATAAATAACAACCATTGGGACTGCCAGCAAGGCCACCTCAAGTGCTGCAGTGCCTGATGCAACAATAACTAAATCAGAATCACTGATTCTTTTGTGTGAATCGCCAATGCTGATTTTTATACCTACACCTTGAATACTTTGCTCAACCCAATCTTTAAGGTGTTCATTAGCAAGAGATAAATTAAAAGTTAATTCGGGGTCTCTTGCCTGCATTAACTTCACAGCCTCAATCAATTCTGGCAATAGAATTTTAATTTCTGACTCCCTAGAGCCTGGCATTAATAAAACGCTTTTGTTCGGCTTATATTTCTCCCTTGGTTTTAAAGTTTCCGCTAGTGGGTGACCAACAAAAATAGCTTTTTGATTATGCTGCGTGAAGAAATCAACTTCAAAAGGGAAAAGACATAATACTAAGTCAGTTGAAGCTTTAATTTTTTTGATACGTCTAGATCGCCAAGCCCAAACTGAGGGACTAATAAAATGAATTGTTTTAACGCCTTCTTTCTTTAATGAATGCTCTATCCTAAAGTTGAAGTCTGGTGAATCAACACCAATAAATACATCAGGCTTATTAGAAATGTAGTGATTAGTAACCTTAGCTCTTAAATTTAAGACTGATGGTAGCTTCTTCAATACCTCACTGAGACCCATCACATTAACTTCATCAGTATGCCACAAACTATTACATCCTGCTTCAATCATCTTATCGCCAGCAAGCCCATCGATTTCACAATGGTTATCATTTTGCTTTAAGGCAATGACCAAAGATGAAGCAATCAGATCACCTGAAGTTTCTGCAGCACTGAGGGCAATTTTCATTTCAATTAAGTATTAAAAGAATACAATGAACTCTGTTAAATTTTTTATGACCTAGGTAAGATAATATCAGGGTTGTCTTCAAAAGGCTTATAAATAACAATTACACCCCCAATAACTTGGACTAATTCAGCCTTAGAAAACTTAATGATCTTGTTAATGATTCCTTGCTTTTCTTCACGATCGCCAACCCGTAGCTTGATTTTAATTAACTCGTGTTTAAGCATTGTTGATTCAATCTCAGCAATAACGGACTCACTTAGACCATGCTGACCAATCATAACAAATGGCTTTAAATCATGCGCCAAAGATCTTAAGTATTTTTTTTGATTATTAGTTAACTTCATCTTTAAATATAGTTTCATTCTCAAATAGTGATTCGATAGTTTCTCTTTTTCGCACTAAACTATGGCTCTTTTCACTCACCATTACTTCTGACACTCTTGGTCTGGAGTTATAATTTGAACTCAAAACAAATCCATAAGCACCCGCAGTTAAGATTGCAATATAGTCTCCTTTTTCTAAAGTCAGTTCTCTATCCTTAGCCAAGAAATCTGAAGTCTCACAAACTGGACCTACGATATCCCACGAGTCAGTGACACCTTTTGAATTGTCTTCTATCAAAACCGCCTCATGATATGAATCATAAAGAGCAGGTCTGATTAGATCATTCATTGCGCCATCTACAATTGCAAATGACTTCATATCATTTTGCTTCAAGTATTCAACTTTTGTTACAAAAATACCTGCATTTCCAACAATTGATCGCCCTGGTTCAGCCAAAATTTTCATACTGCCAACTTTGCTAATTACAGTATTGATGTAATCCTCAATAATGATGATTTTTTCTTGGTCATAACTTATACCTACACCACCTCCAATATCAATATGGTCTAGATCTATGTTTTCTGATTTTAGCTCTTCAATTAAATCTAATGCTTTTTCAAGAGCTTCTATAAATGGAGATAGATCTGTGATTTGAGAGCCAATATGATAATCAAGTCCGCAGACTTCAAGATTATCAGAAAGGTTTGCTTTTTTATACATAGACAAAGCTACTTCAACGCTAACACCAAACTTGTTTTCAGTAAGGCCTGTTGAAATATATGGATGAGTCTTTGCATCTACATCTGGATTTACTCGGATTGAAATTGGTGCCTGAACTCTTAAAGAGGATGCCACAGATTCAATACGATCTAGCTCGGCCTCAGACTCTACATTAAAGCAATAAATACCATACTCAAGAGCTTTGCGTATTGAGTTTTCAGTTTTTGCAACACCTGAGAAAACGCATTTACCTGGATCTCCGCCTGAAGCAATGACTCTCTCTAGCTCCCCAAGAGAGACAATATCAAAACCAGAGCCTAAATTAGCAAGAACATTTAATACTGCAAGATTAGAATTAGCCTTTACAGCATAACAAATCAGATGAGGATGAATTCCAAATGACTTTTCAAATATTTTCCAATTAAATTCTATTTGACTTTTTGAATAAATATAAAGTGGTGAGCCATACAAATTCATTAAGTCAGAAACAGATAAAGACTCAGCATAAAGATGTTTATTTTGAAAATTGAATGCGTTCAATTGATTTTTTTCAATTAACTACTAGTGGTTGATTCGACTGAGCCTACTTGAGACTCATCTACTGGCACTAAGTCACCCATTCTGCCGCATGCTGCTATAGTAATAACAAGAGAGACTAGTAAAATGAATTTAATTTGGTTTCTCATGGCGCAACAATCCTTTTTTCAATAGGTATATTTTACACAAAGGCTTTAAGCTGTTGCATAAACAAATCTCTAGGGATATTGTAGGCGCCCAAACTTTCTAAATGTTTATTCTCCACTTGACAATCTATTAATTGATAATGACTATTTTGCAATAAAGATGCGAATGCCACTTTCGAGGCATTACTTACCAATGAAAACATAGATTCACCAAAAAAAACTTCGCCTAATGCCACCCCATATAATCCACCCACAAGTTCTCCATCCTCAAAAACTTCATATGAGTGCGCATATCCAGCCTCGTGTAGATTAGAATAAGCTTCGACCATTTCATCATCAATCCATGTACCTGACTGCCCCAATCTGGGAGCTTCTTGGCATTGCGTAATTATCTTGTTGAATGATGTATCAACCAAAACATTAAATCTTGATGAGTCAATCGTCTTTTTTAAACTTTTTGATAAATGAAAAGTGCTCGGGGTAACAACCATTCTGGGATCTGGAGAATACCAGAGTATAGGCTCATCTTTGCCATACCAGGGGAATATGCCTCTTGAGTAAGCCTCCAAGAGTCTGTTTAATGATAAATCACCGCCTACAGCGATTAATCCATTTGGCTCTTTGAGTGCCAATTTTACTTCAGGGAATTTTAAGTTGTCTTCATCAAGCCAGAATNCCGGAGGTATATCTATCACCCTGATCGACTATTAATGATATCTCTAACCATATAAAGAGCTAGTATGCTTCTCGCTTCAGTTAAGTCTTCAGTGTAGGTTAATTGCTCAAGCTCAGAGAGCTTTTTAGGCACTATTTCTAAAGGTTCTGGCTCATCTCCTTCTGCAGTCTCCTCATAGAGATCTTCNGCAAGCACAATGTGTGTCTCACTTGACTGATACCCAGGTGCAAGNGTGATTGTTTTAAGNAAGGTTAGCTTGTTTGCGCCAAAACCTATTTCTTCTTTTAACTCTCTTTCCGCAGCTTCAATTGGAGTTTCGCCCTTATCTATTTTTCCCTTAGTAAGTCCCAATTCATAACGTTCTGTACCCCCAGAAAATTCATAAATCATTAACACAGTATCATCATCGAGCATTGGGATAACTAAAACTGCTCCATTTCCACGAGACATTAATCTCTCATAGACACGAGTAGCTCCATTCGAGAATTCGACATCCATTGACTCAAGATTAAAGATCCGACTCTGAGCAACAGTATGAACATTTGTTAATTTTGGCTTTTTTCTCATATCCAATATTATGCCATTTCTTATAAAAAATTTTGATGCAAAGAATTAATTAAATCGTTATATATCTTGCCACAAGAGAGGAAAAAAACTATCATTTANNTCATCACTTTCATTCAATTTATACTTTAAATAAATTCTTCCAGTTCCACCACAATTGGTTGGGTGAAATTTGGCATCATTTGGCACGCAATGAGCAACTATTGCTCTTCGATGATGATTTGAATTGTTTGCTCCAGATCCATGCCATGTTTTACCATGGTGAAATGAAACACCTCCTGCAGGAACTTTAACTGAATCAATATGNAGGCTCTTATCATTTTTCTTTACATAAATATTGAGCTCTTTTTTATAGTCATTAGGCGCATGAAAATTTTCAGAAGGNGGGCATAAATCCCATTTGTGAGATCCCCTNGCAAACTCTAAGGTCCCATTTTCCTCAAAGGTGTCATCNAGAGGCATCCAGCAGGTCACCATNGTTTGAGGGATTATCCAGTCATCATATGCAGCATCNTGATGAAAATTTAAGGCTCTTCCTAGNGGAGGCTTCCATAAAACATTGTCTTGAACAAGCCTAGTACCATTCCAGCCCATTAAGTTGGAAACACACTCCCCAATAATTGGATTACAAACTAATCGTTTAATAAGGTGGTCCGATTTCCATGCGTTACAAATTTGTCGAGTCACATCGCTTGGATCTCTTTCTTGCTTCCAATTCNACTCATCTGGCTCAATGCCAGTTTCAAAGCATCCTTCAAAAAGAAGGCTGATTCTTGTTTTAAGATCCTCTAAATATTGCAAATCNATAAACTTATCAATAGTTAGAAATCCATTATTATTAAAATCAATCAATTGCTTTTGGGTGATTGAAGCATTAATCATTTGAAACATTCCTCAGTNTAAATCTACTTAGTTATTTAACTCTTCAAACATCATTAAAGCAGAAGTATCGCTATAAGTATGNCCTTTATCCATTAAGTTAANATATCGNTCATACACCTCTTGAGTAAAAGATAGTTTTGTGTTATTTCCCTCTGCTTGATCTANACAGTAGCCTAAATCCTTCACCATCCACTTTATAGCAAAACCAAAATCAAACTCCCTTTGGTGCATTGTTTTTCCTCTATTTACCATTTGCCATGATTGAGCAGCGCCTCCAGAAATAGCAGACAACAACTTATCCATNTTCAGATTCTCAGATTCAGCAAAAAGCAATCCCTCAGACAANCCTTGTAATAANCCNGCTATACAAATCTGATTCACCATTTTTGCCAATTGCCCAGATCCAGAATCTCCCATAAGAGTAATACTTTTAGAATATGTTTTNATGATTGAGTCACACGAATCCAATATATGAGAATCACCGCCCGCCATAACACTCAGAACTCCATTTATAGCACCTGCCTCCCCTCCACTTACTGGCGCATCAATAAATGCTATGTTCTTTGATTTTAGTGATTCGTTTAGGTGTTTTGCTAGCTTAAAGGAAGTTGTAGTATGATCAATAAAAATGGAGCCATTTTTAAGATGAGGCATCATTCCATCATCTGAAAAAACGATTTCCATCATATCTTCATCTCTTCCTGTGCATGTAATGACAACATCTGCATCTTTAACAGCATCTTCAATAGTTTCTGCAACTCTACCCTCATATTCACTTCCCCATTTCGAAGACTTTTCTGAGGATCGATTAAAAACACTTACATTAAATAATCCAGATCTTGATAAATGTCCCGCCATAGGATAACCCATGGTTCCCAAACCAACAAACGTCACGTTTCTTTTNTTGCTCATACTGTTCCCTGTATTATTGTTATTAAAATTAGTATAAATTATACGACAATGTCATCTATACTACATTCACAGTTAAACAAACATCTAGCTTTAGCCTCTTATCAAAANACTTTTCTATATTTAAATGTCTCTTCCAAGTTATTGGCAGCAATCTAAAGAATTCTTAACGCACGCAGACCCCAAACTAGCAAGGTTAATTCTGGAACACCGGCAATACAGTATTTCTTCACGTGGTGATGCTCTAGAAACACTTCTTCGATCAATAGTCGGCCAACAAATCTCAGTTCAAGCTGCAGCTAGTGTTTGGGGAAAATTAGCTCAGAAAATTGGCAAGGTAAAACCAGAAAACGTTCTTTTAATAAGCTTTGACGAACTNAAATCTTGTGGCCTATCAAAACAAAAAACTCAATACATAACCAATATTTGTAATCATTTTATTAACTTCTCAATTGAGGATCACTCATATTGGGAAAATANAACATTCCAAAATATTTATGATGAGTTAATCACTATTAAGGGGGTCGGTCCTTGGACTGCGGAAATGTTTGGAATGTTTTATTTACTTGAAAAAGATATCTTCCCCATTAAGGATATAGGAATTATAAGAGCGATGAATCAAATATATGGAGAAGGAGAGTNGCTCAGCTTAGAAAAAATAATTGCAATTTCAGAAACATGGAAACCATATAGAAGCGTAGCCTGCTGGTTTTTATGGCGCTCTATTGACAGCAAAGAAGTCCTTTACTAAGTCTCTAATTCCTCAACAACAAGATCACCCATCTGCTCTGTTCCAACCACTTTGTCGCCATCAGCAGCAATATCCTTTGTTCTGTAACCTTTATCTAAAACTTTGCTTACAGCTGAGTTAATTTTGTCAGCTAATTCTCCCTGGTTAAGAGAGTATCTAAGCATCATCGATACAGACAATATTGTTGCNAGGGGGTTTGCTACATCCTTTCCAGAAATATCTGGAGCTGACCCATGAATGGGCTCATACATCCCAAAATTATTTTTATCTAATGAGGCAGATGGGAGCATNCCAATGGANCCTGTTAACATTGCTGCGCAATCAGACAACACATCTCCAAAAAGATTACTCGTTACCATNACATCAAATTGTTTTGGATCTCTAACGAGTTGCATAGCAGCATTATCGACATACATATGAGAAAGTGAAACATCAGGATAATCCTTAGAAACTTCCTCCATTACNTCTCTCCATAGTTCGCANACTTCTAGAACATTCGCCTTATCGACTGAACACACACGTTTTCCTCTTTTTTGAGCAATTTGAAAAGCGGAATGTCCAATTCGTGCAATTTCAGATTCATAATATGTAGCAGAATTTATTCCAAAACGCTCACCGTCTCTCATTTCGACTCCTCTTGGCTGTCCAAAATAGATTCCCCCGACAAGTTCACGGACAATCATTAAATCTAAGCCTGACACAATTTCAGTTTTAAGGCTTGATGCATTAGCTAACTGGGGATATAAAATTGCAGGTCTCAAATTTGAAAACAACTCGAGCTCTGAGCGTATGCCTAATAACCCTCGCTCTGGCCTCAAAGCTCGCTCTAAAGNCTCCCACTTTGGCCCTCCAACAGCACCTAATAGTATNGAATCACAATCTTTTGCAACTTTTATAGTTTCATCAGGAAGAGGTGTTCCAGCCTCATCATATGCAACGCCTCCTATAAGTCCATCTACAAGATTCATACCCATTGAATGATTAGAGTTTAATGAATCTATAACTTTCACAGCTTGNGCAACAATTTCAGTTCCAATGCCATCACCAGGCAAAATTAGTATTTTTGACATTATTTTTTCCTTATCTCGTTTGAGCAAAAAAGAAGCTTCATTTTAAGATTTTAAATTTGCAACACCTAAATTTCAACCATATCGAAATCTTCTTTTCCAGAGCCGCATACTGGGCAAGTCCAATCATCAGGCACATCAGCCCAGAGAGTNCCTGGCTCGATTCCTTCATCTGGAATCCCTTTTGACTCATCATAAACCCATCCACACATCGTACATTTAAATTTCTTCATAATGGTTTAGCCTTAAACAAGGTATTTTGTATCCTTGAAGTTAATTTCTAATATCAAATAATTATACATTTTGTTCATTATCAATTGATAATCAAAATTTATAAGTGTTGGCCGCATAAGAACTATTATGTTTGGTATTAATATTAACTTAGGAAATCCAGTATAAAATATCGCAATGCTCAAAATTTATAACACCCTAAGCAATCAAAAAGAAGAATTCCAACCTATTGATACGAATAATGTTGGAATTTATGTNTGTGGCATGACAGTATATGACTTTTGTCATATGGGGCATGCCAGAGTATTAGTTATGTTTGACGTCATTACTCGTCATCTAAGGCGGAGCTTTTCTAGTGTCAGATATGTAAGAAATATTACAGATATTGACGATAAGATTATTGCTAGGGCAATCGAAAACAATGAGGATATCTATTCACTAACAAACCGATTCATTGATGCGATGCATGAAGATGAAAAAGCACTCGGTGTTTTGAGTCCTGACATCGAACCTCGTGCTACTGAATCTATTGATAAGATGATTGATATGATTGAATCGCTCTCAAAAAAAGGCTTAGCTTATCAAGGAAAAAATGGTGACGTATTTTATTCAGTCAGAAAATTTAAGNATTATGGCAAACTTTCTGGAAAAAATTTAGATGATCTTTTGGCAGGAGCTCGTGTAGACATCGAGAGTAATAAAGAAGACCCACTTGATTTTGTTCTTTGGAAAAAAGCAAAATCGAATGAACCTAGTTGGTCTTCACCTTGGGGAGAAGGAAGACCTGGATGGCATATTGAATGTTCAGCTATGTCAAATCATTTTATCTCTAATCATTTTGATATTCATGGAGGTGGAATGGACTTAACATTCCCTCACCATGAAAATGAAATTGCACAATCAGAGGGCGCAAATAACTGCAAATTTGTTAATACTTGGATGCACGTTGGCTTTGTCAATATTGATGATGAAAAGATGAGTAAATCACTTAATAATTTTTTTACTATTCGTAATGTTTTAGATAAGTATGATGGTGAAACACTTCGATACTTTCTTATAAGTAGTCATTATCGNTCCCCTTTGAATTTTAGTGANACAAACATTGAAAGCGCCAAGTCAGCACTAAAAAGACTCTACAATGCTACGAAAGGTCTATCTAAAAAAACAGATGCANCTCTACTTGAAACAAAATATGAAGACCGCTTCAATGCTGCACTAAATGATGACTTCAATACCCCCATTGCNCTGAGCATACTTTTTGAAATTGCGAAACAAATCAATATCGANCGTGCTACAAATCTTGCAAAAGCAAATGCATTAGCAAAACAACTAATTAAGCTTGGAAACTTTATTGGCATTCTTGAATATAATGCTGAAGAATACTTAAAACAAGGCTCTGAATTATCAGAAGCTGAAATTTCTAATAAAATATTACAAAGAGAATCTGCAAGAAACTCAAAAGACTTTGCAATGTCAGATCAAATCCGTGATGAGCTTTTAGCACTTGGTATTATTCTTGAAGATAGTGTAAATGGAACAACTTGGCGCAGAAAGTAATCTCAATTTAGATTGGAGTCTAATAGATACCATCTTGCTTGACCTTGATGGAACGCTCTTAGATTTAAATTTTGATCTTGAGTTTTGGCTTGAATATATTCCAAAGGTTTATTCAAAAAAAAACAATATTAGCGTTGAAGATGCTAAAAAAATAGTGATATCCATGATTCACTCTCAAGAAGGGAAGCTGACATGGTATTGTCTCGATTATTGGGAAGAGCAGCTTAGTCTAGATATTATGAAACTAAAGGGTGATATTTCTCATCTAATTCAAGTGCATAATCATGCATTAAATTTCCTTCAGGTCGCGAAAAAAAGTAATAAGCGCATATACCTAGTTACCAATGCCCATAGAAAAGGAATAAATCTAAAGATGAAAAAATCTGGACTTCAAGATTATTTTGATGATATTGTCTCTTCGCATGACTATGGGGTCCCAAAACAAGAGCAAAAATTTTGGGAAGAATTAACTAAACAAATTGGCTTAGATAAAGAAAGAGCAATATTTTTTGATGACTCTTTAGATGTTCTTGAATCGGCTTCAAAGTTTAATATAAAAAATATAATTGCAATCAGCAAACCTAGCTCCAAAATTCCGAAAAAAAATGTACCTGGATTTATGAATGTAGAGAATTTTTTGGGAGTTACNCCAAAATAATAGTCAATTATTTTATTTGCTTATTGATAATGAAACAATTTGACACATTCGTATTGTTAGTGGACTTTAAAATTTCTAATTAATATAATTAAACTGTAGTTTAGAATTATTAAAAGCTATATTTATGTCAAATGATATACTCTTCAAATAAAGAGAAAATCTATAAGCCTTGCCTAAGANTCGTATACTAAAACAAGTCTTAAATCTTTTTTAACTATAAACGATAATAGAATATTATGAAAAATGCCTTTTATGCACAGTCTGGCGGAGTAACTGCCGTAATTAATGCTTCAGCAAGTGGTGTAATTGAAACAGCTCGTAAACACTCAGACAAAATTGGCACCGTCTATGCAGGAGAAAATGGAATCATAGGTGCTCTAACAGAAAACCTCATTGATACATCAGCTGAATCAGATGCAGATATTGCCGCTCTTAATCATACACCCTCAGGNGGTTTTGGCTCTTGTCGCTACAAGATGAAATCACTTGAAGCAAATAGAGCTGAATACGAACGCTTAATTGAAGTTTTTAAGGCACATAATATTGGTTATTTTTTCTATAACGGTGGCGGTGACTCTGCTGATACCTGCCTAAAAGTTTCTCAATTATCTGAAAGTATGGGGTTTCCAATTCAAGCAATTCACATCCCTAAAACTGTCGATAACGACCTACCAGTGACTGACAATTGTCCAGGTTTTGGATCTGTCGCCAAGTATATTGCTGTTTCTACGATGGAAGCTAGCTTTGATGTTGCTTCAATGGCAGCCACTTCAACTAAAATTTTTGTTCTTGAAGTTATGGGGCGTCATGCTGGTTGGATAGCAGCAGCTGGAGGACTGGTTGACTCTTCGATACCCGTCGTTATTCTGTTTCCAGAAGTTGACTTCAATGAAGAAAAATTTTTAGCAAAAGTTGATAAGAATGTTAAAGAGTATGGATACTGTACCATTGTTGTTTCAGAGGGAACTAAGTGGCCTGATGGCACGTTCCTTGCTGAGCAAGGAACTCGTGATGACTTTGGTCATGCGCAGCTTGGAGGTGCAGCACCAGTTGTTGCTAATATAATCAAAAAAGCTTTAGGCTATAAATTTCATTGGGCTGTGGCCGATTACCTTCAACGTGCAGCAAGGCATCTAGCATCCAACTCTGATGTTGAGCAGGCATATGCCCTTGGAAAAGCCGCAGTTGAAATGGCCCTTGATGGAAAAAATTCAATCATGCCGTCGATTGTTCGAATATCAAACAACCCTTATCAGTGGGAAATTGGTTATGGTGAATTAAAGGATATTGCAAATGTAGAAAAAATGATGCCGAAAAGCTATATTTCAGAAGACGGTTTTTCTATAACGAATTCATGTCGTGAATATTTACTTCCACTTATTGAAGGTGAGAATTATCCACCGTATAATAATGGATTGCCAGACTATGTTGTAATGAAAAAAATCAAGGTAGAGAAAAAACTACCCTCCTTTGAAATTTAAATAAAAGGTGCTCAAATGAATGTTATTTTGTTAGGCCCGCCGGGTGCTGGAAAAGGCACTCAAGCGGCACATATTTGNGAAAAATTTAATATTCCCCAGGTTTCAACTGGTGACATGCTGCGAGCAGCGGTAAATTCTGGTTCACCGGTTGGTCTAGAAGCTAAAAAAACAATTGATGCGGGAAAACTTGTTCCTGATGATCTAATCATAGCCCTTGTTAAAGACAGGATTCAATTACCTGATTGTCATAATGGATACTTACTCGATGGATTTCCAAGAACCCTAAATCAAGCAAATGCACTAAAATTAGAAGGAATCAAAATTGACTATTGTGTTGAAGTCAAGGTTCCAGATGATGATATTGTTGTAAGAATGTCGGGGCGTCGAGTTCATCTTTCTTCAGGCAGAACATACCATGTTAAATTTAATCCTCCCATTGAAAAGGGTAAAGATGACATCACTGGAGGAGAACTCATTCAGCGTGTCGATGACAATGAGGAGATTGTTAGGGGCCGGCTAAAGATTTATCACAAGCAAACTGAGCCCTTAGTTAAATACTATCGCGATGATGCGGACGGCCCCGAAAATGGCACAAAATTCGTTGCTATCAATGGCGTTGGAACGCTAGAAGAGGTTAAAAATAGAATTACGACTGCATTAATGAGCTAAATCTTTCTAAAGATCAATTTTAAACTTCACCCTCTTAGTTCCATCTTCTGAACCCTTAACTAAGACCTTATCATTGTTAATGTCGTAAGTCAGAGAGTCTCCACTAAAGGAGTCGAAACCCTGAACTAAATAGGCATCTCCAACCAAAAAAATCATCCCATCATTGACGTCNTAAGTAATTAGGGTTGCAGTTGCCTCGATNAAGCGCGCCTGATTTTCTTGACTTTGAATATACTTGGCAGGCTGATCAGGGGTTCCTTTTGCTATCATAGTTTCAACGCCATCAGCGTTAGTTTGCACCTGAATAATTTCAGCGGTCATCACTAGGGAGCCTTGCCTAACTTCTGCATCGCCAATAAACTCATTAAAACCAGCAGTTTCATCAACCATTACCGATTCAGCTTCAATCTCTATCGGTTGCTGTGCATCCTCGGTCAAAGCGAATGAATAGGTTGATAAAAATAAGGTAATCAATAAAATCAATTTATTCATAAATCGCTACAACCTCATCCGTTAATTTAAGTTTCTTTGCAATAGCATCATAATGCATTTTTTTTGCCTTTATGTCAACCGTATTTGATTGAAAACGCGAGGGTGAGTTGGACTTAAAAATCTCACTACCATTTGACTGGTCAATTATAAGATTATAGCTAGTAATTGAGCTCCCAAAACCATTAACAACTGTAACATCACCAAGAAGTTTAGTTTGCTCTAGGTTCATATCAATATCAACACCCTTATCTGAATTCACTATGTTTTCTTTTGATCGATATACGGTCTTCTCTTTACTTTCATATCTTTTTTCACCCAGACTATGACTGATAAATAAGTTTTTTGTAACTAAGGTTGCGCCATTATCTTGAATAATCTCAACATCACCATTTAAATTCATTAAGTCACTATTAATATTCATGTCCATACCTTGGGCTCTGATTTTTGCCTTCTCACCCAAATAATAGACATCCCTATTACTATTGATTTGATCCCCTTTAACAACCAATAGTTCAGTATCAATTTCATGAGAAATACCGCTCACAGTTTTTATTTCAACCTCTCCAATAAAATGAATCGTTCCTGATTTAAATAGGACTGCACGGTTAGAGGTTAAAGTTAAAGTCTCATTTTGCCTCTCATCAAAAGTTGTCACTTTTACAGTGTCTAACTGAACTGGGGAATTCTTAAAACTTTTATAAATATCAGCCTCAATAGTATGCAATAGAACCTGGTCACTAGAATATTCCTTAATGATAAAGTTATCAATTTTTTCAAGGTAAGGTGTATCTTTAATCTGCTCTTCACTGAACTCTGATTCTTTAGTTGATTTTTCAAAAACAGAGATACTTAAAATATTGTCTTGAAATATCCAAAGAATAGCTACCAAGACTATAATAAAAACAATAACTGATTGAATTTTCTTAGTTTGAAAAATTGCCATACTATGCTAAATCAAAGAATACAAGGATTGTACGCAATTACTCCAGACAAAGGTTTTGATATGACCCTTATTGAGAATGCAATTAAAAAACATAAAGTTAATATTCTCCAATACCGCCGCAAGACTCTGGATATAAAACATAAGCTAGATGAAGCGAAAAAATTGCTTGAACTATGTAAAGAACATAATACTTTATTTATAGTCAATGATGATATTAACCTTTGTGCGAAAGTAGGAGCGGATGGTATTCATATTGGTCAAAGTGATATCAATGCTAGGTTAGCAAGAGCAGCTCTAGGTGAGAAATTCATCATTGGTGTAACGTGTCATGATAGTCTTAAGCTTGCCATCGATGCTGAAAACAATAGTGCTGACTATATCGCTTTAGGAGCGATATTTCACTCAATCAATAAGCCAAAGGCGATTCATTGTCCCCTTTCAAAAATTAACAACATTAAAAAAAATATTAACATTCCTATTGTTGGCATTGGTGGAATTAACTTTGAAAATCAGAGCCTAGCTTATGACGCAGGTTGTGATGCAGTCGCTATGATTGATGGTCTTTTTGGCTAGAAAATCGAGCATTATTTTTATAGTTATAGCCACCTATTAAGCCATTTTTGGACATCACTAGTTGCCATAATTGATTCCTTCTAGAGCGAAACGTACCAGCACACATTAACAAATAATACTCCCACATTCGCTTAAATCTCTCGTCATANGATTCTTTTAAACTATCGTAATTATTTTGAAAATTATCATTCCATGCCATTAGCGTTGTGTCATAGTCCTGACCAAAATGATGCCAGTCCTCAATAACAAAGATGCCTTGCGCCGCGTCACTAATCTGTGCTACTGAAGGAACCATTCCGTTAGGGAAAATATATTTGTTTGTCCATGGATCAGTTGATCGTGCAGGCGTATTACGTCCAATTGTGTGCAGTAAAAATAATCCATCATCACTTAAGCATCTGTGGGCAACTTCCATGTAATCTCTATAATTTTTATACCCCACATGCTCAAACATTCCTATTGACACTATTGCATCATATTTTGTATCTACCTCTCTATAATCCTTTAATTCAAAAGTTACACTCAGTCCTTCACAGGATTTTTTAGCGTAATTCATTTGCTCTTTTGATACGGTAATTCCATGGACACTNACACCATAATTTTCAGTAGCATATTTTGCAAAAGCGCCCCAACCAGATCCAATTTCAAGAACACTCATACCAGGCTTTAGATGAAGCTTTCTGCAAACCAAATCCAATTTATTAACTTGGGACTGGTCTAAGTTATCAGTATTTCTCCAATAACCGCATGAGTAGTTCATCCTTTGATCAAGCATCATTGTAAATAAATCATTGCCAGTATCATAATGCTCTTCACCAACAATATAAGCTCGCTTTATATTTTGAGCATTAAAAATATAGGCTTTTAAAACATGCATTAAAAAAGATGGATTTGTTACTTTGACTTGTTTATCAATTCTTCCGCGAAGTAATCGACAACTAAACTCATCTAAGGCTTTACAATCCCACCATCCATCCATATAGCTTTCACCAAGCGCTAATGATCCGCCACTTAAAATGCGTGAATAGAAAAGTTCATTATGTATCTGAGGATCACACAGACGGGGACCATTGACCTGAATATCAACTGATTCAAATAGCTTAGTTACTGTTTCTTTAAAATCAGCCAAATCTTAAAAATACATTACCCCGTTGCCGATAAATCTTACCATATAACGATTTAATATGGAAATAAGTAGAGTCCCTAAAGTGATGATGAAGCAGGTCCAGATTTGAAAATTGCAGTGAAACTTAAAATTAGAATGACTAGGAACCAAATAAACGACCAGCCAGCCATACTTAAGCCAAAAAATTGCCAAGGTATCTCAGCACAATTACCATCGCCCATGAATAATGCATTAATTACATCTGCAAAAGGAAACACATCAATAATGTATTCAAGTGGTGGACCACACAAAGGAACCTCGTCTTCAGGAAGACCTTGAAGCCATACCTGGCGACCTGAAATCCACATACCCGCTAAAGCAAAAAGCGACAAAAAGAGAGAATAGAGTTTACTAAAATTAATTTTTGGATTATGAAGAAAAGCTATGAATGAGCTGACACCAATTAAGCAATAAAAGAACTGCTGAGTAATACATAGAGTACATGGCTCTAGCCCTAAAATTTTCATACTATACGCTGCATAGCCAAGCAATGATCCAGCAAGCAAAAAAATAATCAAATGAATCTGACGTATTGAAAATTTATTAAAAAAATAACTCATTGCAGCTTCCTTCTGTTAACTATTTCCATATCTTGCAAGTCGCTCAGGATCATCTAGTCTTGGTCTAGAAAAAAACTTATTAATCATAGGTATAAAAAATTCTAACGACTTTGATTCATAGTCAGGATCAAAGCAGTTTTGATCATAATGATGACAAAAATTTACTGCATCCTCATACCACGGATTTTCAATAAAAACCTCCCTAGCATTTCTGTCACCGCCAGAGTAATGCGCATAATAATACATTTGAAAAACACCGTGATGCTTAATAACCCAATAGATTTTCTCTGAAACAAATGGTCGAAGGATGGCAGCGGCCATTTCAGAATGAGAATAGGGTGCAAGAGGGTCACCAATGTCGTGAAACAAAATAGCCATCACCATTTCTAAATCCTCCTCAGCTAAAAAAGCCCTAGTTGCGCCTTGTAAAGAGTGTTCGAGTCGACTAACTTGATAGCCCGATAGACTAGAATCCAATGCTTTTAACGCATCAATGAGTCGAGAGGGTAGATCTTCTAAATATTGATTTTCGAGTTTATCAAGAAAGGCATACTCCTCAGCAGTTCCATTTTCCATGCTAATAAAATCAACCTTGTTCATAGCTCACATCTTACAGCAATATAACTACTTATAACCTTTTTGCACTATCCTTTAGCAGCCCTGCGACATAATGTGAAAATGAATGCCTAACCATCATAAATAAACTTTGCTTATGACGATAAACAAATACAGGAGCTTGGCCAAAAGTAGTTGAAACAGCCTTTCCATCCTTTAGAGAATCTTCAATATCATAGCTCATCCATCTTGCTAAAAGATTATTAGTTTGATCTCCAGTGAACTCAAGAATTCCATAAGCTCCAGAATTATCACTGATTGAAACACCTGTTGGGAGAGATGCTAGCTTTCCTTCTATTTCCATCTTATGATTAGGCTTTAACAAAACCCAAAATTCATCGGGGCTGATCCAAAAACATTTTGAATCGTTATCTCCATTTGTCATTTCAAGCGCGCCTGGAAGCTTCAGATTAAAGATATCTTTTGCCGCCTTAGTATTGTTTGTCGAGCTTTTAGATGTTCTTAGGACAAGCAAAGAATTTCCAGATACCTCTTGAGAGATTAAGTTTTTCTGATTAATTAAAAAACCATCGCCATCAGTCACTGGATCAAAAGTCGATCTAAATATTGGTTCAATTTCGTTTTTAGATTTACTCATTGCCGTCTACCTTCTCACCGTTAATGTCATAAAAGACGCTGCTAGAAACTTCACAAGGTATCTCTTTCAAGCCTTGCTTTTCTTGAACAATCTTAACCAAAACCGTTTCAGTCATCTTGGAAAGTCCACCTTTAAGTTGAGCTAGCGCAATAGATCTTCCTAAGGCTGGGCTATAATAACTTGACGTTACATAACCGATAGAGACTCCCTTATTACTAATAATATGAGCACCCTCTGGCATCACAACCTGGTCATCCTTTGTTAAGAGCCCAACCAGTTGAAGCCTATCATTTGTATTCAATGCAGAAATACTAAAAGAACGTCGACCGATGTATGAAAACGGCTTATCCTTTGCAAGAATCCAGTTCATATTTACATCCATAGGCGTCATTGAACCGTCTGTATCTTGGCCAACAATAATAAAACCTTTTTCGGCACGAAGCACATGCATTGATTCGGTGCCATAAGGGGTTATATTCCATGGCCTTCCAGCAATCGCAACTTGATCCCAGATGAAGCGTCCATAGTTTGCCTCAACATTAATTTCATAAGCGAGTTCACCCGAAAAACTAATCCTCATAATTCTTGCATTAACACCACATACCGTTCCAGGACGCCACTGCATAAACTTAAAACTATCTTTATTGAAATCTACATCTTGGCACAATATTTCCATCAATTTGCGAGCATTTGGGCCGACAACTGCGACTGTTGAAAATTGATCAGTGACACTATTGAGATGAACATCCAAGTCACTCCATTCAGTTTGAAGCCACATTTCAAGTGTTGAATACACGCTTGCTGCACCGCCTGTTGTTGTTGTCATAATAAAATGATTATCATTAATACAGGTTGACACGCCGTCATCAATAATCATTCCTTTTTCATTACACATCAAACCATAACGACAACTTCCTGGTGCAAGTTTCATCCAGGCATTGGTATAAACTCTCGATAAAAATTCTCTTGCATCCTTTCCTTGAACATCAATCTTTCCAAGAGTTGATGCATCCATCATACCAAGAGATTTTCTAACGGCTCGACACTCCCTATTAACAGCCTGATGCATATCTTCACCATGCTTTGGATAGAACCAAGGCCTATACCACTGACCGACAACTTCAAATTCTGCGCCACTTTCCACATGCGAGTCATGAATCGTTGTATATCGTTGTGGGTCAAAAAAATCACCCACTTCTCTACCGGCCATCGCACCAAAATCAACGCCAGTGTAGGCAGGCCTAAATGTAGTGGTTCCAACCTCTGACATTGGAACGTCTAAGAACTCAGCAGCTACAGCTATTCCATTAATATTTCCAGTTTTACCTTGGTCAGTTCCAAAACCCATAGCTGTGTAACGCTTAATATGTTCAATAGACTGATAGCCCTCTCTAATTGCAAGCGCAACATCGAGAGTTGTCACATCATTTTGCATATCAATAAAGACTTTCGGCTTGTTAAGGATTTCAATTGGAGTAAAGAATCGATCAACCTTATAGTAGTTTAAGCATTCTTTACTCAGTGGCTGAATACTAGCCTTTTTAACTTCACCCATAGATTCCAAAGTCTGTTGAGCTTTATTTTTTGCGTCTACAATGGCGTCCTTCCAAAATCCAACAGAATTTACAGCGCCACAAACCTTTCTATTTTTTCTCTCTTTTTGAGGCAAGAATGATTGAGAATACTCATCAAAATATGTCTTACCACCGCAATGACAATCCAAATGCACAACAGGATTAAAGCCGCCTGAGGTGGCTAATAAGTCGCATTCTAGTGTTTGAGTATCTTTGTTAAGCCTCCACTTAGATTGCCAGTGTGGCGGTTTGGATTGCAACTCAACTTTAGAGATTTCAATACCTGTAATACTACTTGTGCCTTTCGCTTTTTTCACGGCATACCCTTGAAGAACATCTATACCTGAATCTTTCGCCTTAAGAACAATCTCACTTTCACCTCCAGGAGCTCTGGCATCAATAACTTTGCAGTTAATACTGTTATTGTTTAGATCGATTGCAGTGCTATAAATACTGTCATTATTTCCATACAAAATCACCTTTTTGCCTGAGATTACGCCAAACTCTTCAAGATATCGTCTAACAGATTGACTTAGCATAATATTAGCCAAGTCATTAGTTTCAAAAAGCATTGGTCGCTCATGGGCGCCAGTAGCCAAAATAACTTCTCCTGCTCTAATCTTGTGTAGAGCTTTTCTTGCTGACTGAACACCCTCACTCAGAGTGGATTGACCCGTAGCATTGGTTTGCAAAACTTCGATATAGTTATGGTCATACCAGGCATAAGCCGTTGCAGATGTTAGAATTTTTAGACGACTATTTTCTTCATTTTTGAACTTCAAAAGTTTCTTGACATTGTCTTTATGCCAAGCAAATGAAGATTCATCAGTTGAAAACTCATTTATCAATTCTCCGCCCAAGTTCTCTCTTTCATCCACCAATATAACCCTAGCAGATTTTGAATGATTGAGAACCTCCAAGGCAGCCGTTATTCCTGCTACTCCACCGCCAACAATAAGAATTTCAGTATGCTGAAATACATGATCATATACATCCTCATCTACTTCACTAGGAGCTTTAGAAAATCCTGACAAGGATCTCAAACTATCTTCAACCAAAGACCAAACTTTTTGCTTAATAAATGTCTTATAGTAAAAACCTGCTGGCATAAAACGATGCACAGGCTTAATCATGGCACGAAAATCAAATGAATTGGGATTGCTAGAACTAACAGCACTCAAGCCGTCATAAAGCATCACCTCAGTCGCCTTCATATTTGGAGTATATCTTCCACCTATCTCAAGAGAAACTAAAGCATTTGGCTCTTCAACGCCTGCGCCCATTAATCCTCTTTTTCGGCCATACTTAAAACTTCTTGCAAAATAGAGCACATTGTTTGCAATGAGAGCTGAAGCTAGCGAATCACCTTGATAACCCTTGTAGGACTTATTATTAAATATAAAGCTCAGTGGCTTAGAGTAATCTATAAGGCTACTTTTATGATTAGCTATTCTCACGATGCATTCTCACTGTCTATCTCTCCAAAAGTCGAAACTTGGATGATTTCATGACTAATGGTTGATCTTTTGACTAAGAAATATTTTCGACAACCTGCTGTATGGACCCATTGTTCCCAATGGTCGCCCTTGTGATTTGTGCGATAAAATACATAATCAGCCCACTCTTCATCACTTAATGCCTCAGGATTTTGAGGTCTAGCAATAAAAGCTTCTCCTGCAGGAGAAAATTCATTCTGATCCCTTGATTCTTTACAGTATGGACAATCTATCAAAAACATAATATTACCTTTTTACTAAACTAGTGTGCTACGCCTGCAGCGCCATGCTCATCTATAAGAGCGCCAGTTGTAAAGCGATCAACGTGAAATGGAACTGCCAATTCATGTTGTTTGTCTTGTGCAATGGTATGCGCAAAAACATTACCTGAGCCAGGTGTCGCCTTAAAACCACCAGTTCCCCAACCACAATTAAAGTAGAGACCTTCAACTTTGGTTGGACTGATTACTGGACAGGCATCAGGACAGACATCAACAATACCGCCCCACTGACGGTTCATACGAACGCGTGAAAAAATTGGAAACAACTCTAATATTGCCGCTGCGCAGTGCTCAACTATTTTGGCACTACCTCTCTGAGCGTATGAGTTATAGCCATCTATGCCAGCACCAATAACTAAGTCGCCCTTATCACTCTGACTCACATAGCCATGAACAGCATTGGACATTACAACCGTATGAAGAATTGGCTTCATTGCCTCAGATACAAAGGCTTGCAGAGGATGACTCTCAACAGGCAATCTTAATCCAGCCATTTTCGCTATCACCGAGGAATGTCCAGCACTGACACATCCAATTTGATCTGCAAGAATATCGCCTTGGGTTGTTTTAACCCCTTTCACTCTGCCTTCTTCAATTTCAATATCAATGACTTCACAATTTTGAATAATATCTACACCCAAATTAGAGGCTGCTCGAGCAAAACCCCATGCAACGCCATCATGTCGAGCCACACCTGCTCGCGCCTGGAAAGAAGCCCCCATAATTGGATACCTTACATTTTTAGAGGTGTTAATAATCGGAATTTGCTCTTTGATCTCTTTGTGGTCAACAACCACAGCATCGACCCCGTTTAGTACATTGGCATTCACTCTTCGTTCAATATCTCTCATGTCCTGAAGGGTATGCCCAAGATTGTAAACTCCTCTCTGACTAAACATGACATTGAAATTTAAGTCTTCACTCAGACCTTCCCATAGTCTCATTGAGTGCTCATAAAGACTAGACGCTTCATCTCTGAGGTAGTTTGACCTAATAATTGTTGTGTTTCTACCGGTATTTCCACCACCGATATATCCCTTTTCAACAACCGCAACATTTGTGATGCCGCACTCCTTTGCTAAATAGTATGCTGTTGCAAGACCATGGCCACCGCCACCAATAATAATTACGTCATACTTCGACTTTGGCTTAGATAGAGGGATTGCTTTATCCCACTCTTGGTTGGATAAGCCGGCTTTCAATAAGGAATACCACGAATATTTTTTTTGCATAACTTTAACTCAACTAATAAATCTATAAATCAAGAACAATATCGCTTGCAGGGTAAGAGCAACAAGTCAGTATGTATCCTTCTTTTTCATGCGACTTTAGGAGCCCACCTTGTGCATCCATGTCAACTGTTCCATCAAGCATTTTAGTTCTACATGTTCCGCACAAACCTTGAGAGCATGCAAATGGTACTGTAATACCCTGTTTTTGGATTGAAACTAAAATACTTGTATTGCTTCCACAAGGCAAAACTTCGCCACTCTTTGACAGGGTGACATTATATTCATTTATTTCACTTTCTGAAACTTTATGCTCCGGCAAATCTACATTGAGAGCCATATTATTTTGAGCAGTTGAACTCTCAATATCGAAGCTTTCTTGATGATATAAACTCATATCATAATCACAAGAGTTAAGTATTTTTTTTACGTTTTGCATGTAAGGCTCTGGCCCACAACAATAGATTTCTCTATCTGCGAAATCAGGCGCGAGATCAATAAGCATCTCATGACTCAGATAGCCGCTCGATCCATCCCAGGTTTCACTGGGAACATCACATACATAATGCCGCTTAAAATTACCTTGAATTGACTCATAATAATCGAGCTCCTCTTTGGCAATCAAATCATTTTCTGATTGAGCGTTATGAATAAAAACTAGATCAAGGTCGATCGATAGGTCAAAAAAGTATCTCACCATAGAAAGCATCGGTGTAATTCCACTGCCGCCTGATAGAAGTAAAATTTTAGGCTTTGGCTTATCAAGGGCCACACTGAAAGAGCCACCAATATCGAGGGCTTCGATACAGTCACCTACTTTTAGACTATCATGCATCCAGTTTGTAACTACACCATCTTGCATTCTTTTATTAGTGATAGTAATTGTATTAGGCCTTGTAGGACTCGATGCAATTGTATAAGTCCGCATGATATCTGCGCCATCAATATTCAAAAAAAGAGTTGTATGCTGTCCTGGGAAAAACTGAAACCAAGCATCTTTCTTTGATTTGAAAGTAAAGCTTTTTACATTATGCGTCTCATCCTTAATACTAATACACTCGAGTGGTGAAACGTCACCGGTCCACCGCTCAAGGTTGTCAATATTAATATCAGGAAAAACTAACTCTTTCATTTAACTTAAACTTAATCGTAAAAAAATCAATTGTAGCATTAGAGTAGATAAATAAATAAATTAACAAAGATATTTCTAGGTAATTATTTATTACAAAAAGCGAAAATATACCCAATCTAATGTAGCAGTTCTGGTGCACTAAAAAGGGAGAATTTTAGCAATAAAGGTTGGCTAAAGCAATCTTTCAAATAAAACAAAAAATAAATATATTACAAGAACTTATGGCATCGGAATAATGTGCTTTTTTCTGGTATAAATTCCTTGGAGAATAATAGCTAGAATAATTGCCATTCCTCCTATTAAAGTATTTATAGAAGGAACTTCGTTAATACCCAAAACCGGCAGCCAGGCCCAAAAAATACCTAATACAACCTCAAGGAGCGAGAGCATTACTAGCTCTCCGCTAGGCAGGTATTTTGCGCCAAACCCGTAGAGTATTAAACCAAAGCCAACTACTAAACCATGGGACATACTGATTCCAATATTGATAGCCGGCATCTCAAAGCTATTACCGGTAATGAGGATTAAGATACTAGCCCAAAGCATACACAAAAAGCCTCCAAGAGCAGGCGTTAATAATTTTGGAACTTCTGGATTTTTTCTTATTGTTATTGTATATATTGAAAAACCCAAGGCAACAAAGAACCCATAAATAACTCCAATAATAGTGGTAGATTTATCTGAATCCCAAACCATAATTGTGATTCCAGCAGCTACTATTATCATATTTGCGACAGTTACACGACTGAGCCTCTCTCCCAGAATCACAAAGCCTAAGAATGCTGACAACACAGGTGATAAGGCTAGCATTAATAAAGTGATCGCTACTGTAGTGGTTGTTAATGCATAAATCCAACCAAAGAATGTAACGGACATTACGAGACCGCCCACTAAGCTCCATGAATCAATACGTTTAAACGTTTGAAAAAAGTTTCGACCCTCTCTATACAAAACGAAGATAAGTATGACTGAGGTGATGATTAGACCTCTGTAAAGCAAATACTGAAGTCTGTAGCTTTCAGCATCNTCAAGAAATCTAACTAGTGGGGCTCCAATGCTCCAAATTATGCCGCTTATCACGACTAAACTAAAACCTAATAAATAATTGTTCTTCATTCTATTACCCCCCCTTAATCTAGCTGGATAGAACTTAATTTCCGCATTTTGTTCCTAAAAATGCTNCGTGTCAATCATTTTTTTTAACTGATCTAATCATGCAAAATCATATCTATTTATTTGCATATATAATTTATCTATAACTAATAGGTATANAAATTTTGACAATAACTAATGAAAGACCTAAATGGCAGTTCTGGATTGATAGAGGAGGAACCTTTACGGACATTATTGGAAGAAGCCCTAAGGGAGATATTTCAACCCACAAACTTCTATCTGAAAATTCAACCCAATATAAGGATGCTGCAATCCAAGGCATAAGAGATCTATTGTGCTTAAAAGATGAAGAGGATATTCCAATTGATCAAATTNACTCAATAAAAATGGGTACAACAGTTGCGACTAATGCCTTGTTAGAACGAAAAGGAGAAAATACTCTTTTAGCNATCAGTTCAGGCTTCGCAGACATATTAAGAATTGGGTATCAGCAAAGACCTAAATTATTTTCACTGGATATTAAACTTCCAGACATGCTTTATTCGAACATTGTTGAGATTGAAGAGAGAATTGATATCAACGGAAAAATAATTAAAAAACTTGACCCAATTAAAACAAAGAAATTACTAAAAGATGCGTTCGATCAAGGGTTTAAATCAATAGCTATTGTTTTTATGCATGGTTATCGACACCAGAGCCATGAAAAACAAGTTAGTACCATTGCCAAAAAAATTGGTTTTGAGCAGATCTCAGTTAGCCACAGAGTTAGTCCACTCATGAAAATCATTCCGAGAGGTGATACGACAGTAGTTGATGCTTACTTATCCCCAATTTTACGTCGCTATGTCAATCAAGTAAAAAGTGCACTAGGTCCCGCTCAAAAAGGCTTTGAGAAATTAATGTTTATGCAATCCAATGGCGGTTTAACGGACGCAAACTATTTTCAAGGCAAGGATGCAATTCTCTCAGGACCAGCTGGTGGAGTCGTTGGCATGGTTAAAACCGGGGAAAAGGTTGGACTTGATAAGCTCATAGGTTTTGATATGGGTGGCACCTCGACTGATGTATGTCACTTCAATGGTGAATATGAAAGAACGCTCGAGACTAAAGTCGCCGGCGTAATACTTAGATCACCGATGATGTTAATTAATACAGTGGCAGCAGGTGGTGGATCAATTCTGCACTTTGATGGCTCAAGGTATCGAGTGGGCCCTGACTCTGCAGGGGCATATCCTGGCCCTGCCTGTTATCGTAACGGCGGCCCTCTTACGGTTACAGATTGCAATGTGATGTTAGGTAAATTAAATCCAGAATTTTTTCCTAAAATCTTTGGGCCTAATGCAAATCAAAACCTTGATCTGAGTTTAGTCAAAAAAAAATTTACAGCTCTTGCTAAAGAAATTTCTTTAGAAACTATGAAGACAGTCACTCCATCAGCTGTTGCAGAGGGATTTTTATCTATTGCTGTTGAAAGTATGGCCAACGCTATAAAAAAAATATCAGTACAACGGGGATATGATGTCAGTAATTACGCCTTATCTTGTTTTGGGGGTGCGGGTGGTCAACACGCATGCTTAGTCGCAGATAGACTAGGAATAAAAAAAATACATCTACATCCTTATGCGGGTGTTTTATCTGCTTATGGCATTGGACTTGCAGAAAGTCGAACAATAAATGATTTAACGGTTGAATTGCCGCTAGAAAAGGGTGTGATTAATCACCTTTCAAAGAGTTTCACAAAACTTCATTTTGACGGCAAAGAAGATCTAGTCTCACAAAACCTCAATGAGAACTTATTTCAATATACAGATCGCGTCTATCTCCGCTACCAAGACTCTGACACATCGCTAGCGGTTAAATTTGAAAATGTTGAAGGCATGAAACTTTGTTTTGAGAATACACATAGAGCAAGGTTTGGCTTTATCTCACCAGAAAAGCTAGTCATCATTGAATCAATCCAAGCAGAGGTTTCGTGTCAAAGTGAGCAATTTGAGTCAAATATAATTATCCCTAATAAAATAAAAACTAAGCCTCTTACAACGCAAGATGTATTTATAAATGGAAAGCTTGAGGAAACTATTTTTTATAATCGGGATGAAATTAAACCCAATGAAAAACTCTCTGGACCCGCTGTAATCATTGAACCAACATCCACAATCATAGTTGAGCCTGGATGGGAGGCAACTCTTAAAGAGAGTAATGATTTAATCTTAACTCGAACTCAAAAAATTAAAAGGGCTAGCGCTATTGGAACCAGTGTAGATCCAATTATGTTAGAAATATTTAACAATTTGTTTATGAATGTTGCAGAACAAATGGGCATGGTACTTGAGAATACAGCCTCCTCTGTTAATATAAAAGAGCGTTTAGACTTTTCGTGTGCCTTATTCTCACCGACAGGAAATCTTGTGGCAAATGCGCCTCATGTTCCAGTTCATTTAGGCTCGATGAGTGAATGCATTAAAACCATCATTCGTGAAAATTCTGCCGCAATGAACCCTGGTGACGCCTTTCTCATAAATGCCCCATACAATGGAGGAACTCATTTGCCCGACATTACCCTTATAAAGCCGGTATTTGATGACAATAATGAGAATGTCATTTTCTACGTTGCCACAAGGGGTCACCATGCTGATATTGGCGGGACAGTTCCTGGCTCTGCACCAGCAAACTCAACCCATGTTAAAGAAGAAGGCGTCCTAATTGACAACTTCACCATAGTCTCTAAGGGAGTATTTCTTGAAAACGAAATATACAACTTGTTAAGCTTAGCTGAGTTCCCTGCTCGAAATATTAATCAAAATATTGCCGATTTAAAAGCACAAGTTGCAGCCGCAGAAAAAGGATCTCAAGAACTCATTAAAGTAATAAAGCACTATGGACTTGAGGTTGTTCATGCATACATGGGTCACGTTCAAGACAACGCTGAAGAGTCAGTTCGAAGGGTTTTAGATGTTCTTAGTGATTCAAGCTTTACATATAAAATGGATGACGGTCATCAAGTCGTAGTCTCCATAAGCGTCGACAAAGTGAATCGCACTGCAACCATTGACTTCACTGGCACAAGTAATCAACACCCAGGAAACTATAACGCTCCAAGTTCAATTTGTTATGCTGCAGTGCTTTATGTTTTCCGCTGTCTAGTGGATGATGAAATACCTCTTAATGATGGGTGCCTTAAACCTTTAAATTTAATCATACCCAAACGCTCGATGATTAACCCTCAATATCCAGCAGCTGTTTTTTCAGGTAATGTTGAGACTTCACAATACATTGTTGATACTTTGCTTGGAGCTCTAGGAGAGTTTGCAGCATCACAAGGGACAATGAATAATTTTATTTGGGGTAACGACAAAGTCCAAAATTATGAAACAATTTGTGGTGGATCTGGAGCCAGTATCAATCAGCCCGGTTGTAGTGCAGTCCATACCCACATGACCAACTCAAAACTGACTGATCCAGAAGTTTTAGAATGGCGCTTTCCAGTTCAACTTGAGTCTTTTAGTATCAGAAAAAATTCAGGCGGCAAAGGATTGAATATGGGAGGAGATGGAGTAGATAGAAGGATGCGCTTCCTTGAACCGATGACAGTAAACATTATCGCAGGCCACAGAACAATACCACCCTATGGTTTATCTGGAGGGGAATCAGGAGCTCTTGGTGAAAATTATGTCATTCACTCAGATGAGAGTGTGACGAGACTAGGCACCAAAGGGCAGGTAGAGGTTGGGGAAAATGATCTTTTTATTCTCAAAACGCCTGGAGGTGGGGGCTTTGGGAAAGCTATCTAAACTAAACATAATTGATGTGGTTCTAATAATAGGAGAAAACTATGAAAATAATTAATCAAAGTCCAGAGCCAAATGATGCAAAAAGTCGCCGTGCAATTAAACCAATCATATCTTACCCCATTGACAATCTACCGGCCTACGACGCAAATCTTTATCAATCTGCCAGAGACAATATGAATCTAATAGAATCTATCATTGTACCTCCAAGAGACGCTAAAACTTTTGAAGTGCCTGCGGGTTGTTTTTTTCGAATTGTTAGTACAGAGGGGCCACAAGTTGGCGATTTAAATTTATGGAACAAAAATAATATCAATGAACGTTTCTTTAGTGGCAAAACGCGTGCACTTTATGGGACTCATGTGAGTACTGGTGATAGACTTTATTCAAACCTTCCATTTTTAAGGCCGATGGCAACTATTACTCATGACACGCTCGACTGGTATGGCTATGATGAGGACGGTGGGAGTGTCCATGATGTTATTGGCACCCGATGCGACCCCTATACACATGTCGCATTAAATAATGAGGAGTACCACTACTGTTGTCACTCGAATTTATGCAGGGCCCTCTCGGAGCAGCAACAAAAACCAATTGAAGAAATTGAGCATGATGTTCACGATGTTCTTAATGTTTTTATGTGTACTGGGTTTACAAAAAATACACACCAATACTTCATGAAAGCAAGTCCAGTTAGGCCAGATGATTTCATAGAGTTTTTTGCTGAAATCGATCTTTTAGGAGGATTATCAGCATGTCCGGGTGGTGATTGTAGTTCCAGCCATTCAAGTGATAAAGCAAATTGTTACCCACTAAAAGTAGAAATTTTTAAGCCATCAAGTGACTCCTTAAAACAATGGACTCCGCCGAAAACAAATAATTACTCAAGGAGTCATGGCTCCAGTTAAAATTCAACTTTAATATCTGGATCAAAAAAGATGGATAACTTAAAGGGCATCCTATTTATGATTCTCGCAATGGCTGGCTTTGCATTTGAGGATCTTTTTATTAAAATACTCTCAGCCGACCTTCCGATTTCAGAAATCATAATTATTCTTGGTTTCAGTGGAAGCATTATTTTCTTGTTAATTGGACTTTTCACTCGTGCGCCGATTTTTCATAGGGATTTGTTAACAGCGCCTATCATTGTTCGCACACTATGCGAGCTTTTTGGAGCTTTGTTTTTTGTTCTAGCTATTGCTTTAACACCGTTATCTTCAGCCTCTGCAATCATACAAGTTATGCCGTTACTAGTAACCATTGGGGCAGCAATTTTCTTTAAAGAAAAGGTAGGTTGGCGAAGATGGAGCGCTGTTTTTGTAGGCTTTTTGGGCGTTCTATTAATTTTACGTCCAGGCTTTGGGAGCTTTATGCCAGCATCCATATTTGCATTGCTTGGAGCTATGTTTTTGGCTGGACGAGATCTAGCAACTAGAGCTATAAAAGTTCAATTGCCCTCTGTAACCATTTCTTTGTATGCATTCTTGGCTTTTGGTTTATCGGGCCTCCTTCTAATTCCATTTAGCACTGAAATGATACTTCCGGGCTCAACGCAAATAATTTATTTTGCTGGAGCTTCTGCATTTGGCGTCGTTGCTTACTACTCAATTGTTATTGCAGCTAGAACTGGAGAGATGTCAGTTATTTCCCCTTTTCGATATTCAAGGCTGGTCTTTGCATTGTTACTTTCAGTCATCATACTCTCCGAAAGGCCAGATATACTGACGCTCACAGGAGCAGCAATTATTGTTGCATCTGGCGTCTATACGTTTGTCCGCGAAAATGTTTTAAACAAGTCAAAATAAGTAGTATTTGGAAAAAAATTTATGGCGTTTTCTAATCTAAACTTAGCTCTTCTAAAAAAAAGCTTGCTATACTTAACATTATTGTCTAACATCCGCTCAAATTAAATACATCCGGGATTTTACTATGAACATGCCAAGAACAATTCTAATACCAAATGGTGACAATATCGTCCATACATTTAGTGATCAAGAGTACCTAAATAGACAGCAAAAACTAAAGAATCATATGGCTCAAAGCAATATTGATACTGTGATCTTTACCTCTATTCATTGCATCAATTACTACAGTGATTTTCTATACTGTTCATTTGGAAGACCTTATGCTCTTGTAGTTACTCAAGACAAAGTGACATCTGTCACCGCCAATATTGATGGCGGGCAACCCTTTAGGCGGACCTTTGGTGAAAATTTAGTCTATACAGACTGGCAAAAAGATAGCTACTTTTATGCCTTACAGCAGCTGGCTAAAAATGGTGGAAAAATTGGTATTGAATATGACCATATTACTAAAGAGCGTTTAGATAAACTTCATGCGGCCTTTGATAAAGCCGACTTTGTTGATATTTCTGTCGACTGCATGAAAATGCGTTCAATTAAATCAGATGAGGAGATAGCTCATATCATCCAGGGGGCAAATGTTTGCGATATTGGTGGTGCTGCACTAGTTGAAGCTGTTAAAGAAGGAGTGCCTGAACATGAAGTTGCACTTCACTCTACGCAAGCCATGGTTAGAGAAATTGCAAAGCGCTATCCTCATTCGGAACTAATGGATACTTGGACTTGGTTTCAATCTGGAATCAATACTGATGGTGCACATAACCCTGTCACTACAAGACAAGTTCAGAAAGGAGATATCTTAAGTCTTAACTGCTTTTCAATGATTGCTGGCTATTATGTTGCCTTAGAAAGAACCTTGTTTTATGATCATGTTGATGAGGCATCTTTGAAGCTATGGGAAATAAATGTCAAAGTTCATGAAGAGGGCATGAAGCTAATCAAGCCTGGGGTTGCTTGTAAAGATATTGCGCTTGAACTGAATAAAATTTTTGAAGAATATGGTTTACTCGAAAGTAGAACCTTTGGCTATGGTCACTCCTTTGGAGTCCTGTCTCATTATTATGGCCGTGAAGCTGGTGTTGAATTAAGAGAGGATATTGATACAGTCCTTCAAAAAAACATGGTTGTTTCTATGGAGCCGATGATTATGATTCCTGAGGGTAAAGCAGGGGCAGGAGGCTATAGAGAGCATGACGTAATGGTTCTGACTGATGATAGTGCTTATGACATTACAAAATTCCCATTTGGCCCAGAGCACAATATAATCACTTAAATTTATTACCTCATAAAATGATGCAGATAGATTATTCGCAATTACTAGAAGAGTTGCGAGAAGTAGCTCGAGATGCTGGTCGCGAGATTATGAAAATTTATGAAAGCTCAATCGAAGTTAACTATAAAGATGATGGATCTCCCGTTACACTTGCTGATGAGGCTGCAGAGCATATCATTCTTAAGAAACTAAAAGAAATAATTCCTGATGTCCCAATTATTTCTGAGGAAAACTCAAGCAGTCATCAGGCAGAGGCTACTGAACAATTTTTTCTAATTGACCCATTGGATGGTACGAAAGAATTCCTTAAAAAGGATGGACTAGGCTCATTTACTGTCAATATTGGTCTAATAGAAAATAGAATTCCCACTTTAGGCGTTGTCTATGCGCCAGCTCTTGATCGTATGTTTTTTGCTTCAAGCGCTACAGGAGCATTTGAAGAATCCGAAAAAGGTATTCAAAAAATTACAATACGACCGGTCCCAAATTCTGGTCCTGTTGCTGTTGCAAGTGTCTCTCACCGAGATGAGTCGACAAATAATTGGCTTAATAGCAATAGTATCAAAGATACAATTTCCATTGGCTCTTCATTAAAGTTTTGCTTAGTTGCCTGCGGTGAGGCTGATGTTTACCCTCGATTTGGACCAACTATGGAGTGGGATACAGCTGCTGGAGATGCAGTATTAAGGTCAGCAGGTGGGAAAGTCTTACTACCAAGTGGTG
>PASI01000026.1 GCA_002711905.1 Thiotrichales bacterium | reverse complement strand
GCTTATTGCGTTAAACCATAAAACATTTTTTATTTTATTGGAGTAACACAATGGACATGAATATAGTTCAAAAAAGTTTTACGTTTGGCAACAGTCAAATTACATTCGAAACTGGAAGAGTTGCAAGACAGGCACATGGCGCTGTCCTAGCAAGCATGGATGACACACAAGTACTGGTTAGTGTTGTTGGTGCAAAAGAAGCAAAGCCAGGTCAATCATTCTTCCCTTTATCGGTTGACTACATTGAAAAAACATACGCCGCTGGAAAAATTCCAGGTGGCTTCCTTAAAAGAGAAGGAAGACCAAGCGAAAAAGAAACACTCACATCAAGGCTAATCGATCGCCCTATTCGACCATTATTTCCAAATGGCTACATGAATGAGGTTCAGGTAATGATTCAAGTCATCTCTGCTAACAAAGATGTTGATCCAGATGTTTTAGCTATGCTTGCAACTTCAGCTGCACTTGCAATCTCTGGAGTACCATTTAAGGGTCCAATTGGTGCTGCTCGTGTTGGCTTTAAAGATGGAAGTTATATTGTTAATCCAACCTATTCAGAATTAGAAACATCTGAGTTAGATATGGTTGTTGCAGGAACAAAGGACGCAGTATTAATGGTTGAGTCAGAGGCAAGTGAACTAACCGAAGAAGTTATGCTTGGAGCCGTTATGTTTGCTCATGAGCAGTTTCAAGTAGTAATTGACAATGTTGCTGAATTTGCCAAAGAAGTTGGTATAGCTCCTCGAGAGTGGGTTGCTCCAGCAGACAATGAGTCTCTATTGACAGCAATCAAATCTAAATTTGAAAGTCAAATTTCTGAAGCGTATCAAACTGTTGACAAGATAGAGAGATATGAAAAAATGGGTGAAGTTAAAGATGCTGCATTAGAGGAATTTGTTAATGAAGATGAATCCATAAGCGAAGATGAAGTAAAAAACTATATTAAAAAAATTGAAAAATCAACTGTTAGAGAGCGCATTCTAGCTGGTGAGCCAAGAATTGATGGTCGAGATAACTCAACTGTTAGAGAGCTTGCTATTGAAACTGGCGTTCTTGAAAATACGCATGGCTCTGCACTTTTCACTAGAGGTGAAACTCAGGCCTTAGTAGTGACTACCTTAGGCTCTAAGAGAGATGCACAGTTAATTGAAAAACTGGAATCAAACGATCGAATTGAAGATCATTTTATGCTTCATTACAACTTCCCTCCATACTGTGTTGGTGAAACTGGCAGAGTTATGGGTGTTAAGAGACGTGAAGTTGGTCATGGAAGGTTAGCGCGAAGAGGTATCTCAGCGTGTCTTCCAAATTTAGAAGAATTTCCATACACAATCCGTGTTGTTTCAGAAATCACAGAATCTAATGGATCTAGCTCTATGGCAAGTGTTTGCGGTTCGTCACTATCCTTGATGGATGCAGGCGTTCCTTTAAAAACTCCAGTTGCAGGTATCGCAATGGGCTTAGTAAAAGATGATGAGCGCTTTACAGTGCTAACAGACATCCTAGGTGATGAAGACCATCTTGGTGATATGGACTTTAAGGTTGCGGGCACTTCAAAAGGAATCAATGCTCTTCAAATGGATATCAAGATAGACGGTATCACTGAAGACATTATGTCTATTGCACTAAAGCAAGCCAAAGATGCAAGACTGAATATTCTTGGTCAAATGAATCAAGTTATTTCAGAGCCTAATATGGCCTCTAAGAATGCTCCTAAAACTAAAGTTATAAAAATTCCTACTGATAAAATCAGAGATGTTATTGGTAAAGGTGGTGAGACTATTAGAGGAATTGTTGCTCAATCTGGAGCGAGTGTTGATGTAGATGACGATGGCAATGTTAACGTTTTTGCTAATGATTCTGAAAGCTTTGAAAAGGCAGTTCAAATGGTAAAAGACGTAACTGCTGTCCCTGAAGTTAATAAAGTCTATATGGGTAAGGTTGCAAAAATAGTTGAATTTGGTGCGTTTGTCACAATCATGCCAAATCAAGATGGCCTTTTACATGTTTCTGAAATTGCACATGAGAGAGTTGAAAAAGTTGAGGACTACCTTAAAGAAGGTGAAGAAATTGAAGTTAAAGTGCTTGGAGTTGACCGAGGACGAATCAAACTTTCTAGAAAGGTACTTATAGAAAAGTAAAAAATCAAAGCCACCGCAAGGTGGCTTTTTTATTCAGGATAGAATAATGTCAGAAGAAAAATTAGTAGCACTTGAAGAAAAAATTGCCTTCCTTCAGAATATGATTGATGATCTTAATATGGTGGTATTTCGTCAAGGAGAGAAGATTGAGCAACTTAGTTCAAAACTTAAAGAAACAAATGAGAAACTATCGAATCATTCTGATTCTACCTCAAACATATCTCAAATAAACGATGATAAGCCGCCTCACTATTAATTACTAGAATTGATGCGCTGCATCATTACTAGTAGAGCGACTCCATTAAGTCCCCAGACAACACTTAATAAATACATATTAAAGGTTAGGCTTAAAAATTCTGCCAAATAGCCAACCAAAGCGGGCCCAAAAATAAAGCCAGCAAAACCAAGAGTAATTAGATTTGCAACTGTTAGACCGATCGGCTCATCAGTAATGCGAATTGCTAATCTAAAAATAATTGCTATAAAATTTGCAGTTCCAAATCCAAAAAGTAGCATTCCAAAAACGATAACATAAAAATTGGATGTCAATATTGAGATAAATAAAACCACACCCGCAGCAATACTTAGATAGCCGCCAACCAACTTTTCACTTAACCTGTTAATCATTTTTGAGGCAATTAATCTGGCAAATATTTCACCAATATTAAACGCAAATATTATTGCACCGCCAAGGTACAAAGGAACCAATAAATCCTTTGTTAGCCAGAGAGCTGACCAATCTAAAATAATGCCCATTGTTGCATAATTAAGCATCATCAATATTCCAAAGATCAATATTGATTTATTAGGAAGCTTGAATTTTGGAGTTTTTTCAAGGTTTTCATATGATTTATTTAGCCCAAATTTATAAATTACCAATGCTCCAATTATTAACGCAGTGCCTGTTATTGAAAATATCAATACTGGACTTTCAATGTACTTAATCGTAAAGAACGCACTGAAAGCACCCATTAAAGAGCCAAAGCTAAAGGCTGCATGGTAGAGAGGCGTCAAAATCCTTGAGGTTTTGCTTTCAATCATAGAAATTTGTGATTGAGAGGATGGACTAAACAAACCAACAAAAAAACCAAAAGGCATAAAAGCCATTAAAAACCAATAATAGTTTGGTGATAATATTAGCAATAATGGACAATATGCAATCCCTAAAAGACCAATTACAATTGAATTTTTAGTCCCGATTCTAGGAACAACAAGACGCCCTGAAGTCTGATTACCAATTAAGTTCAACAATCCAAATACAAGCAATCCAATTCCAATTTCAGCCTCTGTGATTTGAAGCCTTTCTGCATTCCATGGAATATAAACAAAATAAATTCCAATCTGAAATAGAACAAGAAACGCTCCAAAAAATGTTGCATACACGCCTTTATGAAATGCCTTACTTTGTTCTGACGTGATCGTCTGATCCATACTAATTAACTTTTAGTAGTTAAAGCATCAAAATCAATTACTAATCCTTGCCAACCATTTTCAATAAAACTACGAATATTTAAATGTGAGTTTCTATCCTCAATAGATTCTAATACTGTCTGGTAATGTTCTGCAAAACACTTAAGAGTCTCTTGCTCAGAGAGTGAATGCATGTAACCAAAACAAAACACCTTAGCAGAGCCTTGATTTTCATCTTTTGAATTAAAAATACTGCCATTTTCAAAAGCGATATCTGTGAAATGATAGTCACGATCAATTAAATCTAAAAAATCAGAAAACTTTAACTCAGACTCTAACTTTAGTTGCTCAATGAATTGCTGAGTATTCATTCTTAAATTAGGTGTACATTGGGTTAGACTTATTAACGTCTATATTAAGTTTTTTGATTGCTCTTTTGATTGTTTTAGCATCCAATAGGCCGTCGTCAACAAGTGCTTTTAGTGAAGTAAAAACAATATAGTTTGCATTTACCTCAAAAAAGTATCTAAGCTCTTTACGTGAGTCAGAGCGTCCAAATCCATCCGTACCTAACACTTCATAACGCAAAGGAACATATTTGCGAATTTGCTCTGCATAATTTCTCATATAGTCAGTCGCGGCAATCACTGGGCCTTTGGACTTACTAAAACATTTAGTTATGAATGGTACTTTTATTGTTTTACTGTTGCTATACAAGTTTTCACGATCGGTCTTTTGCGCCTCTCTTGTGATTTCATTGAAGCTCGTTACACTCCATATATGAGACATAACACCCCAGTCTTTTTCAAGAATCTCTGCAGCCTTCTCAACCTCTCTGAGAATAGCGCCGCTTCCTAGTAATTGCACTTCAATTTTAGATTTTCCGACTGTTTTTAAAGGGTAAATCCCTTTAATAATACCTTCCTCAACGCCCTTAGGCATTTCAGGGTGTGCGTAATTCTCATTCATCAACGTAATGTAATAAAAAACATTTTCCATATCCTCATACATACGCCGCATACCTTCACAAAGAATTACAGCAAGCTCATAAGCATAGGTTGGGTCATAAGAAATACAATTTGGAATTGTGTTCGCAACAATCAATGAGTCTCCATCTTGATGTTGAAGACCTTCGCCAGCGAGCGTTGTTCTTCCAGCAGTTCCACCCATCAAAAAACCTTTTGCTTGCATATCTCCAGCCGCCCAAGCAAGATCACCAACCCTTTGGAAACCAAACTTTGAGTAGTAAATATAAAATGGAATCATCGTAACATTGTGAGACGCATATGCTGTTGCCGCAGCAATCCAATCTGAAATTGCCCCAGCTTCATTAATTCCTTCCTGCAATACTTGGCCTTTAATATCTTCCTTATACCACATCACCTTATCTGAGTCTTCGGGCTCATAAAGTTGACCAGATGATGAGTAAATACCCATTTTCCTAAAAAGACCCTCCATGCCGAAAGTTCGAGCCTCATCAGGAACAATAGGCACTACTCTAGGCCCAATCTCTTTGTCACGAATTAGTAACGATAAAAAGCGTACAAATGCCATTGTGCTAGACATTTCTTTTTCATCAGTAGATTTTAAAAGTGTCTCAAAAACGTTTAATTTTGGTATTTCAAAAGACTCTAGCTCAAAATTTCTTGAAGGCAAATAACCCCCCAAAGCCTCTCTCCTCTCTCTTAAGTATGTTAACTCCTCGCTATCCTCAGCAGGCTTATAAAAATTAAGCTCCTCGGCATCTTTCTGAGTAACGGGTATGTCAAAACGCTCAGCGACACGAACAAGCGCATCAACTCCTAATTTTTTTTGGCTGTGTGTTGTATTTTTTCCTTCACCCGCTTCACCCATTCCGTAACCTTTGACGGTTTTAGCTAATATAACTGTTGGCTGACCTTTATGTTCTTTGGCGGCTTTATATGCTTGATAGACCTTATTTGGATCATGACCGCCTCGAGTTAAGGCATATATCTCTTCATCTGACATATGCTCAACCAGCTTAAGTGTTTCAGGATACTTACCAAAAAAATGTTTACGAACATAAGCACCATCCTTAGCCTTATAAGCTTGATACTCCCCATCAACTACTTCTTCCATTCGTTGTTTGAGAAGACCCGAGGTATCGTTCTCTAGAAGCTTATCCCAACCCCTACCCCAAATCACTTTAATTACATTCCAACCCGCTCCTCGAAACATTCCCTCGAGTTCCTGAATTATCTTACCATTACCTCGAACTGGGCCGTCCAGCCTCTGAAGGTTACAGTTAATAACAAAAATAAGATTATCAAGCTTCTCTCTACCAGCTAGAGATATTGCACCAAGTGATTCAGGCTCATCAGTTTCCCCATCTCCTAGGTAGGCCCAAACCGTTCTTTTATCCGTTTTAATGATATCTCGATGCTGAAGGTACTTCATAAAGCGAGCTTGAAATATTGCCATAATTGGGCCCAAACCCATTGAAACTGTTGGAAACTCCCAAAAATTTGGCATTAGCCATGGATGTGGATAAGACGACAAACCCTCTTGGTTAGCCTCCTGCCTAAAGTTAAGCATTTGCTTTTCAGTTATTCTTCCTTCTAAAAAAGCCCTCGAGTAAATCCCAGGAGCAATATGGCCTTGGAAAAAGATTAAATCAGCACCCTGTTCTAAATCATTTCCACGATAAAAATGATTAAAACCAACTTCATAAAGTGTTGCACTTGAAGCAAAAGAAGCAATATGTCCACCAAGTTCTGAAGAGACTTGATTTGCTTTGACAACCATAATCATTGCGTTCCATCGAATAATCGACTTAATTCGATGCTCAATCTCATGCTTCACAACGAGCTCGGTTTCTTTTTCTACCGGAATTGAATTTAAATAGGCTGTATTTACACCTTCTGGAAGATTCATTCCATCTTCATGGGCCATGTCCATTAATTTTTGAAGAATGTATTTTGCTCGATCTTGGCCTTCAAATCTAGCGACAGATCTAAAAGCCTCTAACCACTCAATGGTTTCTTGGGGGTCAATATCTTTTTGAGACATATAAATTAATTTAATTCAACAGGAGTTGTTGCAAATCTAAACTAATGCACATTATCCCTAAAAATTTAACCCAAAACTACCTTAATATAGCTCTTAACAATATGAGACTTTTAATGAAGGAAAAATTAATATCAAACAATTTATCTAAGCTTTTTTAAGGGATGAGAATACCAGCAAGCTTCTATATTGTTTTTTATGGCTTCAGGGTTATTTAATATTTAAACAACTAGCAAATCTTCTTTCAATTTGCAAAATAAATGTTTGTTAAAATAACCCCTTCATCTATTTTAAATAGCACTTAATGAATATTCCAAGTTCAATCTTCAAAGCATATGACATTAGAGGTATTGTTGAGACGGAGCTTACGTCTGATATAGTTAAATTAATTGGCAAAGCAGTTGGTAGCGAGTCAATTGCTATGGGTGAGAGAGGAGTCGTAGTTGGAAGGGATGGTCGCCTTTCTGGACCTGAGCTATCTGAGGCATTAATTTCAGGACTTATTGAGAGTGGATGCCATGTCGTTAACATAGGCATGGTTCCGTCACCAGTTGTCTATTTCGCGACATATACTAAAGCTGCCTCATCTGGCGTCATGATTACAGGATCACATAATCCAGCTGAATACAATGGATTAAAGATTATGATCGCGGGAGAGACCCTCTCTGCTGAGAGAATTCAAGCTCTATATTCAAGAATTTTAGAAAATGATTTCACAAATGGACATGGAACATCGACCTCTATCAATATTGATCAGGACTATATAGATACAATTAAATCAGACATACAATTAGAAAAAGAGCTGAAAGTTGTCATCGATTGTGGAAATGGAGTTGCGGGGAATATAGCTCCTCAACTATTTGAGACTTTAGGAGTAAAAATTTCTAAACTATTTTGTCTAGTTGATGGAAGATTTCCTAATCACCATCCAGACCCCTCGAAACCTGAAAATTTAGAGGATCTAATTCAAGAGGTTATCGAGACAGGTGCTGACCTAGGACTTGCCTTTGATGGAGATGGTGACAGATTGGGATTGATAGACAACAAAGGTCGAGTGGTTTGGGCAGATCAGCAAATGATGCTTTACGCAAAAGATGTACTAAGCCGCAACAAAGGAGCAAAAATTATCTTTGATGTTAAATGCACTTCACTTTTGCCTAAAGTCATTCTTGAGTTTGGAGGTGAGCCAATAATGTCTAGGACTGGGCATAGCTTCATTAAAAAGAAGCTTAAAGAGACTGGTGCAGATTTAGCCGGTGAAATGTCAGGTCATATATTCTTTAAAGAGCGCTGGTATGGATTCGACGACGCTTTATACACAGCAGCAAGGCTCTTAGAAATAGTCTCTAATAGTGATAAGTCTTGCTCTGAGCTGTTTGATGAATTGCCAGTTAACTTAAGCACCCCTGAAATCAACATCAACTTTGACAAACATGGTCAACAGTTCGATGCAATGGATGCCTTATCAAGTAATATAGATTTTCCTGGTGCCAACATCAACACCATTGATGGCGTAAGAGTAGACTATGAGGACTGCTGGGGACTTGTTAGGCCTTCTAATACAACACCTTGTTTAGTTTTACGCTTTGAAGCGAAAGACAATACTGCACTAATAGAAATACAAGAAAAATTTAAACAATGGCTTCAATCTTGCGAAATTCCAGCTAATGCTTTATAGTTGAAAGCTCTTAATAATAAGGTATAAAATACAATTTTTTTACCTTTGTAAGACCAACTGAGGACTTATCTCATAACCGGGAGTAATTCAATGGATGGACATGTCAACTTTACGCTTTCAGACCGCTTAAGGAAATCTCCTTATTATGAGTCTACTCTAAGAGCCGGTGCCAAAACTTTTACAATTTATAATCACATGATTATGCCTACCTCTTATGAAGGCTCTGAGGCTGATTATTGGAACTTAATGAATAACGTCACCATGTGGGACGTAGCAGCAGAGCGTCAAGTTGAAATAACAGGAACTGATGCCTATAGATTTGTTGAATATATTACTTCAAGAGACCTATCTAAATTACAAATCGGTCAAGGAAAATATGCACTAATTACTGATGAGGATGCAGGAATCATTAATGACCCTATTATTTTAAGATTGGGTGAAGGTCACTTTTGGCTTTCAATTGCTGATAGCGACGTTCTGCTTTGGACTAAAGGATTAGCATGTGGCCTTGGATGGAATGTTCAAATCTGTGAACCAGATGTTTCTCCCTTGGCAATCCAAGGACCAAACCACTTACCTTTAATGATTGATTTATTTGGTGAATGGGTTAAAGACATTAAGTACTTCTTTTTTAAAGAATATGAATTAGAAGGAATCCCACTAATTGTTCAAAAATCTGGTTGGAGTAAGCAAGGGGGCTTTGAACTCTACCTTCGTGATGGCTCTCAAGGGAATAAACTTTGGGATATAGTTGCTAATGCTGGAAAAAAATATGACATCAAGCCAGGAACACCAAATAATATTGAAAGAGTGGAATCAGGTCTTTTTTCTTGGGGTAACGACATGGATATCAATAGTAATCCGTTAGAACTCCCGTTAGGTAATTTTTGTCAACTTGATAAAGAAGCTGAATATCTCAGTAGAAAAGCGCTGCACAAAATACGCTCCGAAGGGGTTAAGAAAAAGCTCGTTGGACTCGTTGTTGAGGGGGACCCATTTATTGGAGGATGTGCCAGCCCATGGAAGGTAATGAGTAATAATCAAACATGTGGCAAAGTTTCAAGTGCGGCCTATTCACCGAGATTAAAAATAAATATGGCGATGGCAACAATTAACAATAGTCATAATGAAATTGACTCAGAAGTGATGGTTGAAACACCCTGGGGAACAAGGTCAGCAAAAGTGACCTCGATTCCCTTCAATTAGATTTAAATATCATCTCTTATTTTCACAATAACTTTGCCTTTTGCGCGCCCTTTGGCTAAATACTCAAGAGCCTGTATGCTTTCATCAAACTTATAAACTTTATCTACCAAGGGCTTGATTGAGCCAGATTCATATAACTTTGCCAGCTTCTCAAGCTGATCGCCACTAGGAGACATAAATAGAAATCTATACATAGCATTCATCTTTGCTGCAACTTTAGTAACTTTTCTTGCTTGAAAAGATAAGATTATTCGAATAAACTTGTTTAAGCCAAATTGTTCAGCGGTAATACTATCAATAACTCCTGCAATAGATACTACTCTGCCTCCATTCTTAAGGACTTTAAATGAGTCTAGAGTGTAATTACCGCCCAGAGTGTCATAGACCACATCAAATACAGCTCCTTCATCAAGGTAGTTTTTCGAAGTGTAATCAATCACTTTATCAGCCCCTAAGCTTTTAACAAATGAAATATTTTTAGTACTTGTGGTTGTGGTCACTTTCGCTCCAAGATGTTTGGCAAGCTGAATAGCAAAGGTACCAATACCTCCAGATCCAGCGTGAATCAATATACTTTCGCCCTTTGAGAGTTTTGCTATATCTACAAGCGCCTGGTAGGAAGTAAGCCCCACAAGAGGGATGCTTGCAGACTCATCAAAGTTTAGATTTGAGGGCATTAGAGCAGTATCTTCAACATTAGATACAACATATTCAGCCATAGTACCAACAAAGCTCTCATTAGGTCTTGTATAGACCTTGTCTCCAATCTTAAACTTTGTTACGCTCTTGCCTACCTCTTCCACAATGCCGCTCACATCCCTTCCAATTCCTATAGGAAAGGAGATTTTGCCCATGGCTTTAAAATCACCTCTGACAATTTTGTAATCATATGGATTAAAACTTGATGAAAATGTTTTGATTAAGATTTGATTTGCTTCAATTATTGGTTTTGCTACTTCTTGCTTCTCTAAACTAGAATTAATATCTCCGTACTTTGTAATCATTAATGACTTCATTTATTTACACCTCTAAATAGATTAATTTGAAAGCAATGTATTTTAGTGGTATATTACAAATATACAAGTACAAACTTAATTAATACTACTAACTAATATCATACTGTTATGAGAAAAATTAAAACAAATGAATCCCCTGCAACTGCTGCTATAAAACTTATTGGAGGGAAGTGGAAACTTTGCATTCTCTGGCAATTGTCCCAAAAAAAAATGCGTTTTGGAGAACTTCAGAGAGCTGTTGGGGATATTACTCAACAAATGCTCTCTAAACAACTAAAAGAAATGTCAAATGATAATCTTATAAAACGAAAAGTTTATGAGGTTATTCCACCTAAAGTTGAATACTCCTTGACTGCCTTTGGAAAATCTGGAATCCCAGTACTTACTGAGCTTTGTAACTGGGCGAGTAAAAAATAACTTTAAATTAGATCTATTTTTTTATGGTGTTAAAATCAAACTAATTTAAAAAATGAATTTGATTTCTCGATGTCAATTTTTGATCTAACCAGTCTGATCTCATTTATCTCTAGAGGGCTCTATTCATTTTGATATGGTCAATACCAGCTTCTTCATATACCTCACCCTCGCATACAAATCCAAGATCTAGATAAAAACTATGTGCATGCCATTGGGATGATAACCAAAGCTTTTCAAGATTGTTTTTTTGAGCCCAATCGATAAGCTCTTTCATGATGGACTTACCAATTCCAAGTCCACGATACTTTTTCAGAACTGCAACCCTTCCAATGTGTCCATCACTTAATATCCTTCCAGTTCCAATTGGCTCATCATCAATATAAGCCAGCACATGCTTTGCCTCATCATCTAAACCATCAATTTCAAGCTCCTCTGGCACATTCTGCTCATCGACAAAAACCTCAAACCTTATTTTGCAGATATCCTCTTCATTATTCTTGTAATCACAAATTTTGGATTCAATATTCATATAACTACTTCTTGATTGTTATGAAACAAAAAATAAGTTAATTGCAAGAGCAAAATAAACAAAAGCAGCAAGCTTATTTATATTATTTCCTACTGATTTTGACTTTTTAAGAAATCTCTCTAGAGAACTTCCAAGATATGCAATGGATGTAAAAACACATAGTGCACTCAAAATAAATAAAATTCCAAACAGAGCTATTTGAATGCTCACACTACCTCTGTTAACATCAACAAATTGAGGCAAAAAAACCAAAAAGAAAAGAGCAACCTTTGGATTGGTTAGATTCATAACTATGCCAGTGATGTAATAGGATTTATTGGTACGTTTTTCTTTACTCTCTCCAATAACTAGTTCCTTATTTTTTAGAGACAACCAGCCTAAATAAACAAGATAGCATGCACCCATAATTTTCAAACCATTAAACGCAATGGCACTGGTTTGAAAAATAACACTCACTCCAACAGCCACCAAAAAAGTGTGTCCTATTAAACCTGTACAAAGCCCGAGAGTTGTATAGAAGCCAACTCTCCAGCCTTTTAAAGCTGACTGTGTCATAACAAAAATATTATCCGGACCAGGCACAAAGCTCAATACAACCGAAGCTGCAATAAAAGCAATGATTGTTTCTAGAGTCAAAACATCAAACATTGTTAAGCTTCATAATTGTTTAAGTAAATACTTCAGAAGGGTTTCGATAGGCCTTAAATTCAAGTGCATTTCCTGAATAATCCTCGAAAAACATGGTTGCTTGCTCACCCGCTAAACCTTTAAATCGAACTGAAGGGCTGATAATAAATTCCATCCCTTTTGATTGAAGCTTAGATGCTAAATCATAAAAACTACCCCATTCCAATACACAGCCAAAATGAGGCATAGGAACAGTAATTTCATCAACCTTAGAACTCGTATTATTGTTATGTACGGCTACACCTACATGCAATGATAGTTGGTTTCCAAAAAAATCAAAGTCAACCCATGTATCTGAACTTCTTCCTTCATTGCAACCCAAAAGTTCTCCATAGAACTGCCTAGCAGAATCAAGATCACTGACTGTAAATGCTAAATGAAAGATACTCATAATATATTATTAATTAAGTAGTGCCCATAATTAATCCAACCAGGATCAACGTTGAGCCGGTAAGTCTATTTTGCCACAATATTTTTTTAGGGTCTGATAGTAAAGTCTTCGATATTTCCGCAAGTGTTACATATCCCATCATGACCAAAAAATCGATCCCTATTAATGTCGAAATAAAAATGATACACGTTGAGAGTTTAAGTGCTGTTAAATTGATAAAAAGTGGGATCAGCGCAAGAAAAAAGACGGTACCTTTAATGTTGGTTAAATTTACGAAGAAACCCTGTAGAAGGCCTTTTAATGGACTAAAAACAACCTGTATTTCTTCTTCTGGGGTAGATATTTGTTCAATCCTTTTAAACCACTGCATAATCCCTAGTGTGATTAAATAGATCATACCAAGCACTTTTATTACGATAAAAATAGATGGGAATTCATCGATCAAAACACCCAAGCCAAAAAGTAAAAATAGAATTTGACTAGTTAGACCTAATTGCAATCCAATGACTGAAAATAAAGCCCTTCTTAAACCGTATTGTGTTCCTTGGCTTATTGAAAATATGGCTCCAGGGCCTGGAGAAATACTTATAAAAAGAGCTGATGCTAATAAACCAAGCCAGACAGTAAGTTCCATAATTCTATTTTCTTATTATTTAATTGATTGAGTACTCTCTGTATGACATTGCCAGCAATAATCAAAGGATGAATCATTCTCTTCATGACAGCTTTTGCATTGCCATTTAGCTAAGACAGCTTCATTAGTAATTGTGTCAATCACTTTTTTAGCCCTATCAAAGTCGTCATTATTTAATAACCACAACTCAGGCCAGGTATCGACAGGAGCTAAACCACCGGAGGCACTTGAGGCAAACTCGTTATTTAGAGAGACATCGAAACCATGATTCATAAGAACATTCCTTACATTAAGAGCCATAATTCGATTTTCGTGGGTGTAAATAAGTTTCATTTAAGTGAAGTAACTTATTAGATAAATAACGCAGCGAGCCCTAAAAATGCAACAAAACCAATAACATCAGTAATTGTTGTCAAAATAACTCCGCCAGCTAGTGCAGGGTCAATCTTTAGCTTCGTTAGAAGTAACGGTAAAAAAGCACCTGAAAAAGCGGCAACAACCAAATTAGTAATAATTGCAAGAGCGATGATAAGACTTAAAAGTAAGTCAGCAAACCAATAATAAGTAATAAGGCCAATTACTATAGACCAAATAATTCCATTTAATCCACTTAGCGCAACCTCTTTGTTGATTAAGGTCTTAATATTTGCAGTTGTCACCCTTCCAGTTGCAATGCCTCGAGTTACGATAATCAGAGTTTGAGTTCCTGCAATGCCTCCCATACTAGCAACAACGGGCATTAAAATTGCAAGAGCAATTTTCTGTTGCAATGTTGCCTCAAAAAGACCAATAAAATACACCGCAATAAAAGCAGTAACTAAGTTAACGCCCAGCCAAACACTTCTTTTTTTTGAACTCTGAATAATGGGTGCAAACACATCCTCATCCTCGTCTAAACCAACCATTGACATTACTGAGTGCTCAGCTTGATCACGGATAACGTCAACAACATCATCAATCGTAATTCTTCCAACTAACTGGTTGTTTTCATCAATTACTGGAGCCGAGATTAAATTTCTTTGTTCAAATAAGAGTGCAACCTTTGCTTCGTCAGTATCAGCACTAACTGGCTTGGATACATCACTATTGATTAATGCCTCAACCATTTTCTCAGGCTCTTCAGTTAACAAAGAGGTTATTAATAAAGATCCTAGATAATTAAAATTTCGATCAACAACAAAAACTTGATCGGTATCAACGGGCATTTCTTTAAGCAATCTTAAATATCTAATAACAGCTCTAATCGAGACATCTGGCCTGACAGTAATAAAGTCAGTATTCATTAACCCACCCGCTGAATCTTCTGGATAGCTAAGAATCTTATTAAGACGCTCCCGATGCTTAAAATCAAGAGTCAATAAGAGACTATGAACAGCTGACTCTGGCATATTCGGAACGATGTCAGCCAAGTCATCAGTATCTAATTTCTCAGTAGCTTTTACAAGAGAGTCAACAGTCATCTCACTAATTAGTTGAGACTGAACATCCTCACTAACCTCTTTTAAAATTTCTCCTTGAATTGAAATTTCAATACTAGGCCAAAGAGCAGATCGATCCTTAGGCTGGATTGCTTCAAGCAAAAGTGAAATTTCTCCCGGATGAAGTTCTTTAATTTGATGTTTAGCCTCATCATAGTCAGATGCTTCAAGTGCAATCATCAAATTTTGGAGACTTACTTCGAAACTCGTAAGTTCAACCTCAGCCATATCTAATACCCAATGTTTTAAGCTGCACAACAAGAATGAATTGTTATGCAGCGATTACATCATATTATAATTTATATGAGCTAAGCTCTGTGGTTATGTAGTTTTTCTTTATGCTTAATTATTTGAGAATCTAATTTATTAATTAACTGATCTATAGAAACATACATGTCATTACTTTGTGCTTTTGCAAATAAGTCTGCACCGCTCACATGAATCGTCGCTTCTGCAGTCTGAATATCTTTTTGAACTTCTAAAATCATATTGACGTTCATGACGTTGTCAAAGTGATGTTTAATTTTTGAAAGCTTATCGCTTGTGTGTTGCCTGATGGCAGATGTAATATCGAGATGATGACCAGAAAGGTTTAATTGCATTTTTACTCCTTATATTAATGAAATAAAATTGTTAATCTTGCACCTATATTGTGTCATAAAATGTAACTATAATTTAACTTTTTTATCTTTTATATTTTAAAAATTACAGAAAATATCCCTACTAAATTTAGGTTATAATATTTCTTTTAAAATTTAATAAAACTTGAATGCAAACAACATCTTGCAAAACTAGACGACTCAATGCCCGAAGATCTTGTCTTCAGTATTGTTTATTAATGGTGGCTAATTTGTCTTAAATACAAAAAAGACCTAGTTTCAAAAGCCCCATTATGGGGCTTTTTTTGTTTAACTAATAATATATATTTATGTCTAACTTAATGTCTAACTACTCTCCACTCGAGGTAACCTTCATAAAAGGAGAGGGATGCTGGTTAACTGATACAAAAGGTGATCAGTATCTTGATGCTCTTTCAGGTATTGGAGTCGTTAACCTGGGCCATTGCCACCCAGTCATAACAAAAAATCTTGTCGATCAATCTCAGCAACTACTTCATACTTCCAACGTTTACAGGATTGGAAACCAGGAAGAACTTGCTCAGCAGCTGTGTAATTTAGCTAACATGGACAAAGTCTTTTTTTCAAACTCTGGCGCTGAGGCCAATGAGGCTGCAATTAAAATTGCAAGGCTTTATGCCAGAAGTAAAAACATTGAAAAACCAATCATTTTAACTGCCAATCAAGGTTTTCATGGAAGAACAATGGCTACTCTTTCTGCTACAGGCCAAAGTAAAGTCCAGGCAGGATTCTCACCATTAATGAGTGAGTTTATTCATGTTAATTATGATGACATTGATGCCATCAATTATTATAAAAATAATTCTGATGTAGTTGCCGTGATGGTTGAGCCAATTCAGGGTGAAGCTGGCGTTATCATTCCAAAAAATGATTATCTAAATAAAGTTCAAGACATATGCAAAAAAAATGATTGGTTATTAATGCTTGATGGCGTTCAATCTTGTATTGGAAGAACTGGAAAACTTTTTGCTCATGAGCATAATGGGATTACTCCAGACATTCTATGTCTTGCTAAAGGCCTTGGAAATGGTGTTCCTATTGGCGCTTGTTTAGCAAAAGGAATAGCTTCAAAAATGCTTACCCCAGGAACGCATGGCTCTACCTTTGGTGGAAACCCATTAGTCACTGCAGCTGCGTTGGGTGTTCTAGAGGTATTCCAAAATACTAAAGTACTTGAAAATGTTAACGAAATGAGTGAGTACTTTAAGTCAGAATTCGAGACTAAATTTAGAAATAATGAGGCTGTTACAGACATACGAATAAAAGGACTAATGATTGGAATTGGCCTGGATAACAATATCGTTGATTGCAGTCAACTCGTAAAAAAAGCTTTAAAAGATCATCTTCTTATTAATATCACTGGAAGCTCGATAAGAATGCTTCCACCTTTGATAATCACGAAAAAAGAAATTGATATATTAATTAGCAAACTTATTAAACTAATCAGTACTTAGGAAAAAATCATGATTAAAAATTTCATTAACTTTGATGAGCTCAGCTTAAAAGACTTACAGGGAATTATTGACCGAGCTATATCTCTTAAAAAAGAGTACAAATCTGGCCAAATTAATGACTCCCTAAAGAATAAAACTTTGGCTATGATTTTTGATAAATCTTCAACAAGAACCAGGGTCTCTTTCGAAGCTGGAATGACTCAACTTGGAGGCCAGTCACTTTTCTTATCTGAAAAAGATATCCAGCTAGGAAGAGGTGAACCCATTACTGATAGTGCAATAGTTATCAGTTCAATGGTTGATGCAGTCATGCTAAGACTGTCTTCACATGAAGACATTGTTGAATTTTCTAAGCATTCAAGTAAACCAGTCATTAACGCTCTATCAGATGAGTCTCACCCTTGCCAGATACTCGCAGACTTGATGACTTATCAAGAAGTTAAAGGCTCAATCAAAAATAAAAAAATAGCTTGGATTGGAGATGGTTGTAATGTCTGTCAAACTTATATGCAGGCTGCTGGAATCTTTGATTTTGAATTATCAATTGCAACGCCTCAGGGATATGAACCCTCTGAATTATATATTGATAAATATAAAAAGAATATTAGCTTTTTTAGTGATCCCCTTGTTGCTTGTAAAAACGCTGACATTATCGTGACGGATGTTTGGACGAGTATGGGCCAAGAATCTGAGACAAGACAACGAGAATTAGCCTTTACGGGCTTTCAGGTAGATCAAAATATGATGAATCAAGCCAAAAAAGATGCTGTTTTTATGCATTGCCTTCCAGCCTATCGAGAAAAAGAGGTTAGTTCTGAAGTGATTGATGGCTCTCAAAGTGTTGTTTGGAGTGAAGCTGAAAATCGCCTTCACGTTCAAAAATCATTGTTATTATATTTGATTGAAGGTTAATCGATTTGAGAGAGCTTAAGCTTTGCCTCTTGATAGAACTTAACCCCTCTTTCAACTCTATTGCGGCCTTTGGAAACTCGCCAATTATTTGTATCTCTTAGAGAATAGACGCAGCCACAATACTCTTGCTGATAAAAGTTTTCTTTTTTGGATAGTTCAAGCATCCTAGAAGAGCCGCCTTGTTTACGCCAGTTGAAATCCCAGTAAGGTATTTTGTGGGGTTCAGAAGACTTTTTACCTGACTCATTGATTTGCTTCATGTCTTTCCATCGAGAAATTCCAAGCGTAGAAGAGATAATATCAAAATTATTTTCAGAGGCATACTTGGCTGTTTTTTGAAACCTCATATCAAAACAAGTTGTGCACCTCTCTCCCCTCTCAGGCTCATTCTCCTGCCCTTTTGTTCTTGCAAACCACTCGTCACGATCATAATCTGCGTCGATAATTGGCATGCCGAGTTTTTCGGCAAAGCGAATGTTCTCATCTTTTCTGAGTTCATACTCATCCTTAGGGTGGATATTTGGATTGTAAAAATAAATCGTTGTATTGATATCAGATACTGCTAAAGCCTCCATAATTTCTCCAGCACAGGGAGCACAACAAGAATGCATCAATAGTTTTTTCTCACCATTTGGTGTTTTAAGCTTTGGTCTTTTATATGATTTAAGTGAATAATCTACTTGAGACATTGCTTTACCCTTTTTAAAATCTCCCAAGTATCGCGTTTTAGACTTGAATCTTTAATAACATCTCTTGGATGATAAGTCGAAAAAAGGGATGGCTTATCTGACTTAAATGTCGAATCCATCACCAAAACGACTTGAGCAGGATTTTCTTTAATAAAGCTGTCAAGACTACTTAATTCAACCGATGCAAGATGAATATTATTCAAATTTAGCTCTATCGAAGCTAACATTTTGACAAGTAAATCTCTCGTCTTACCTGTCTCACAAAAAGAATCCTTTGAACTAAGCTCAATTACCATAAAGCTTAATGGAGCTGAAGTTTCAGGAACCAGTTCAATTTTAGAATACAAAAAGTCTGGAATTCCAAGCGCTTCGAGATATTCATTTCTTGACTGCATCTTTATATCTGTGGATGTGCTCGTTCTACGTTTGCCATAAGTTTATTTAGGGCATGAATATAAGCTTTTGCTGAAGAGGTAATAATATCAGTATCAACGCCCTGACCATTAAAGACTTTTCCTTCGTGCTCCAAACGGACATTGACTTCACCAAGAGAGTCGGTTCCTTGAGTCACATTTGAAACTGAATATAACTGAAGTTTTGGGTCTATATCGACCAATGATAGTATGGCATTAAAAGTTGCATCAACCGCACCAGAAGTTGAAGCAGAAGCGCTACACTCATCGTCATTTATTAAAAGCGTTACATTTGCAGTATTAACTTTTCCAGATTCAGCGGAGACTTTAAGTGAAACTAAACGAATAATTTCAGTTATCTCTGTTTGAGCCTCAGTAACGAGCGCCTGAAGATCTTCATCAAAAATATCATGCTTCTTATCCGCCAAAGTTTTAAATCTGGAAAATGCATCATTTAGAGCGTCATCTGAGTCAAATTCAACCCCTAACTCGCTGAGTCTCGATTTGAATGCATTTCGTCCGGAGTGTTTACCAAGAACCAGAGAGTTATTATTCCAACCTACATCTTCTGCCCTCATGATCTCATAAGTCTCTCTGTGTTTAAGAACACCGTCTTGGTGAATTCCAGCCTCATGGGCAAAGGCGTTAGCCCCCACTATCGCTTTATTTGGCTGAACTACAAAGCCTGTAATTGAGGAAACCAGTCTAGAGGCAGCTAAGATACCAGTGGCATCGATATTGGTATCGCATCCAAATACATCCTGCCTTGTTCGTACAGCCATTACAACCTCTTCTAATGAGGTATTTCCTGCTCTCTCACCGAGCCCATTAATCGTGCACTCTATTTGTCTTGCGCCATTTAATACAGCCGAGAGAGAATTTGAAACCGCTAGACCTAAGTCATTGTGGCAGTGTGCTGAAAAAATTGCCTTATCAGAATTTGGAATTCGTTCTATCAACTCTTTCATTGTTGCACCAAATTGATAAGGAATACTGTAACCAACTGTGTCAGGGATATTGATAGTTGTAGCGCCTGCATTGATTGCAGCTTCGATAATCCTACAGAGAAAATCTGTATCTGATCGCCCAGCATCTTCAGGACTAAATTCGATATTATCAGTAAACTTAGTGGCTCTTTTTACCGAACGAACCGCTTGGCTTACAACCTCATCAGGCGTCATCCCTAGCTTCATTTTCATATGAATATCTGAGGTGGCTATAAAGGTGTGAATTCGAGACGAATTCGCATTTTTAATGGACTCTCCTGCTCGGTCAATATCTTTATCAAGTGCTCTTGCTAATGAACATATGGTTGAATCTTTTACTGCCTTAGCAACGGCTTGAACAGCTTCAAAATCACCCTGTGAAGCGATTGCAAAACCCGCCTCAATAACATCCACCTTCATTTTTTCTAAACTCTTAGCAATACGAACTTTCTCATCCTTTGTCATAGATGCGCCTGGTGATTGCTCACCATCTCTTAAAGTTGTATCAAATATAATTAGTTTTTCGGACATTGCTTGCTCCTTTTATTTTCCGAATTTTATCTTAAGTTGTAGTGATAGACCTTCGTCTATTATGATTATTATTGCCTTACGGCAATAATCGTAACAAAGCAAAGAGCTTGCTCAGTGAGATTAAAGTTAACAAATTAAATACGTTATTCATACGCGTAGATTATAGAGGAACTTAAGTTCCTTTATTTTGTTTTTTCTCGATTCGCCTTTTATTGAGTCCGACAAAGGTAATAAAAGGACCAGAAAGCAAATATAGAAAAAATCCAGTAAACAAAATAATATTAGGTTTGTACATCAAAATAATTAAACTCATAACGATCAATAGTAGGAATCTAAACGATGCTTTTTTAGAATCTAGTTCTTTAAAACTATAATATCGAACGTTGCTAACCATCAAAAGGCCACATAAGATTGTAATTCCAGCGCCAAGATAATAACTCAAAGAAATAACATCGGAGTCTAAAGAGGCAAATGTCCAAATCTTAAGCCATATCATGCTAGCAATCACNCCNGCAGCTGCAGGAGAAGGNAGGCCTTGAAAAAACCTCTTATCAGCAATACCGACCTGTGTATTAAACCTAGCAAGCCTTAAAGCTGCGCAAGCTAGAAANACAAAGGCTGCTAACCATCCAAATCTTCCAAGTTCAAATAGTGACCACTCATAAACAAGAAGAGCTGGNGCTAGNCCAAATGAAACCAAATCTGCTAGAGAGTCATATTCCGCACCAAATGCACTTTGAGTATTTGTAAGTCGGGCTACACGACCATCAAGTGTATCCCACATCATAGCAATCATTATTGAGATAGCAGCTATAGTGAAATCACCATTTATTGATGAGATAATTGAATAGAAACCAGCAAACANNCCAAACGTTGTCAAAACGCTTGGCAGTATGTAAATTCCTCTTTTTCTTGGTATTTTTTCAGTCATAACTTTTTATAAAGCTGACATGATCAATTAAGATTAGTTTTTAGACTGATCAACTAATTTATTTTTTGCAATCCAAGGCATCATTGAACGTAAGCTTTCACCGACAGTTTCAATTTGGTGTTTACGCTGAACATCACGACGACCCGGNAAATCACCAACATTATTGATAAACTCTTTGGCAAAAGAACCACTTTGAATTTCACTTAAAATTTTCTTCATCTCGGCCTTTGTTTCGTCCGTAACTATTCTAGGACCTCTTGTAACATCACCATACTCTGCAGTGTTAGATATTGAATAGCGCATATTTGCGATACCGCCCTCATAAAGTAAATCTACGATTAACTTGAGCTCATGGAGACATTCAAAATAAGCCATTTCAGGTTCATATCCGGCCTCGACCAGTGTTTCAAATCCAGCCTGAACTAAGGAAGTAGTTCCTCCACATAAAACAACTTGCTCACCAAATAAGTCAGTTTCAGTTTCTTCTCTAAAGCTTGTTTCAAGGATACCAGTTCTTCCGCCACCAATTGCTGANGCATAAGACAGTGCAATTTCTTTAGCGCTACCTGTTGCATCTTGTTGAATTGCAATCAAATCTGGAATACCGCCGCCCTTCACAAACTCTGAACGAACAGTGTGGCCTGGCGCTTTTGGCGCAATCATAATAACATCAAGATCTTTCCTGGGCACAATCATGTCAAAATGAATATTTAGACCATGGGCAAAAGCCAAAGCAACCCCTTGCTTTAAATTGGGCTCAATATTTTGTGAATAAATACTTGCTTGAAACTCGTCAGGTGCCAANACCATAACAACATCTGCCCATCCACTTGCCTCTTCGACAGACATAACTCCCAAACCTGCCTCTTGAGCTTTAGTCGCAGAAGATGAACCCTCTCTAAGGCCAACAACTACTTCTACCCCTGAATCCTTTAGATTGTTCGCGTGGGCATGTCCNTGTGAACCATAGCCAATAATAGCTACTTTTTTGCCTTGAATAATTGAAAGGTCTGCATCTTTATCGTAATATCTATTCATTTTTTTTCCTATAATTTAGATTAGTTTTTTTCCTCTTGAAATCCCAGTAACTCCTGTTCTTGAAATTTCAATAATATTTGATGGTTCAATTGCATCCAAAAATGCATTAATTTTCTTTGTCTTTCCTGATACCTCTATGGTGTATATTTTATCCTTGACATCAACCACTTTACAGCCAAAGATTTCCACCAACTCCTTTAAATCAACACCCTCTTTCGAAGTTGATGATATCTTAGCAAGCATTAACTCTCTTTCAACATGATCTTGACTAGTCAAATCACTCACTTTAACTACTTCGATTAGTTTGTTGAGCTGCTTTACGATTTGTTCTAGTACACGCTCACTTCCGGAGGATACAATTGTCATTCTGGAGAGAGTTGGATCATTGGTTTGAGCTACTGTAAGTGACTCAATATTAAAACCTCGTTGCGTAAAAAGACCTGCAACTCTTGATAAAGCTCCTGCTTCATCTTCCAATATTACTGAAATAATATGTCTCATAAACTATACCGCGTTAAAGTCTGTTTCATCTTTGGATACCATAGCATCTCTACCAGCAAGCAACATATCACAATGTGCGCCGCCAGCAGGAATCATTGGGAATACATTTTCTGAAGGGTCAGTCATAATATCAAGAAAAACAGTACGATCTTTCTGANTAAAAGCCTCAATTAAAGCNGGCTTTAAATCCTCTTCCTTTTCAACCTTAATGCCCAAATGGCCATAACTTTCTGAGAGCTTTACGAAGTCTGGCAAAGCATCCATATAGGACATAGCATAACGCTTCTCATAAAAAAACTCTTGCCATTGCCTNACCATTCCTAAATACCCATTATTTAGATTAATAATNTTAACTGGCGTAGAATATTGAAGCATAGTTGAGAGCTCTTGAAGCATCATTTGTATACTACCCTCACCTGTCACACAAGCTATATCTTTTTCTGGCATGGCAAGTTTAGCACCCATTGCGGCTGGCAAACCAAAACCCATGGTTCCAAGACCGCCAGAATTAATCCATTGCCTTGGCTCATCAAAAGGATANTATTGTGCAGCCCACATCTGGTGCTGTCCAACATCTGAAGTCACNATAGCTTTACCTTCTGTTACTTCATATAAGGTTTCTATTACTGACTGAGGCTTAATAACCCCTGGAGACTTAGANTAGGCCAGAGAGTCAACTTTTCTCCAATCTTCAATTTGTGTCCACCACTTAGATATATCCTCATGTTTTTTATCTTTTAACTCTTCAATTAACGCTTGAAGGACTTGTTTTGTTTGACCGACAATTGGAATATCAGCAACAACATTTTTGGAAATTTGAGATGGGTCAATATCAATATGAATAAATTTTGCAGTTGGACAAAATTTCTCTAGGTTTCCTGTAATTCTGTCATCAAAACGAGCACCGATAGCTACAACACAATCAGAACCATGCATTGCCATATTAGCCTCATAAGTACCATGCATTCCCAGCATCCCAAGTGACTGCTTATCAGTCATAGGGTAAGCTCCCAAACCCATAAGCGTCTGTGTAATTGGGAATTCAAGCATACGTGTAAATTCACGAAGCTCCTCTGAAGCGTTGCCAATGACACAACCACCGCCTGCATAAAGAATTGGTTTTTTTGATTTTGAAATTAGTTCAGCTGCTTTTCTGATTTGACGGTTACTTGGTTTTGTAGTTGGCTTATAAGAACGCATTTCAATAGATTCAGGATAATCCTCCAGCTCCATCTTTGCAATAGTAATATCTTTTGGAATATCAATAACTACCGGACCAGGTCTGCCCGTCGTCGCAATGTGGAAAGCTTTTTTGACGGTACTAGCGATTTCACTAATATCTCTTACAAGAAAATTGTGTTTTACGCATGAACGAGTAATGCCTGTAGCATCAACTTCTTGAAAAGCATCCATACCAATGAGCGGAGAAGGCACTTGACCAGAAATCACAACCATAGGTATTGAGTCCATATGAGCAGTTGCAATTCCTGTAACAGCATTAGTGATTCCAGGACCTGAAGTCACCAAAACAACCCCNGGCTTGCCATTGGCTCTTGCATANCCATCTGCACCATGGGCTGCACCTTGTTCATGACGAACAAGGATATGGGTAATTTTGTCCTGCGATTCGATAGCATCATAGATATGCAGGACTGCGCCCCCAGGATATCCAAAAACGTGATCAACACCTTCTTTTTGAAGACAATCTATAAGTATTTCAGCGCCATTCAATTCCATCGCTAATAACGGTAATTTAAAAGTTTTCGATTATACCCAAAGAATTTAACTCGTAAAAGACTATGTTGCAAGCTGATTTGCTTTTATAACAAGGGGAAGGAGAGTAAAATTATTTGTTTACTAAAGGTCGTTTTGCCAATCTTCAGAATAAAATTGTATAGGAGAATCAGCTTCCTCAAAAGTTTCAATACTAAATGCTTCTGGCTGGGAAAGAATTGCTGAAAGTAACTGATCATTGAGCATATGCCCTGTTCTAAAACCTTNATAGTGGCCTATCACATTACCCCCCAAAAGGAAAAGGTCTCCAACAATATCTAAAATTTTATGTTTAACAAATTCGTTGTGATAACGCATACCATCTTCATTGAGAATGTCATCATCCGAGAGAGCAATTGCATTATCTTTGCTTGCTCCTAATGCAAGATTTTGTTTCTGAAGCATCTCAACATCTCTCTCATAGCCAAATGTTCTTGCTCGAGATATCTCCTTTAAATAAGACTGTTCTGAAAAATCAATGGTTAACTTTTGCCCACTCTCTTTTATTTTTTTGTGATCAAAATCTATCTCTAAAGTCACTTTAAAGCCATTATGAGGTGAAACTTGTGCCCATGACTCTCCGTTTTCAACTCTTATATTGTCTTTAATGACAATAAATCTTTTGGGTGCGTCTTGCTCNTCAATGCCAGCGGACTGAACCAAAAAAACGAATGGCGCAGAAGAGCCATCCATAATCGGCACTTCAAATGAATCAAGCTCAACCAATAAGTTATCTATACCAAGAGCTGAAAGGGCTGACATTAAGTGCTCAATCGTTGATACTTTAACGCCTTGATTTTCAAGGCCAGTTGACAATACAACTTCATTAACGAAAGCACTATGTGCGTGAACCTGCTTTCCGCCAGCATCTAATCTTTTAAAGACAANGCCATGATCTTCAGCTGCAGGAATCAATGTTAAATTGACNACTTTTCCGCTGTGGATGCCGACACCGCGAGCTTTGACTATTTTTTTAATTGTTCTTTGTTTAATCATAAATTAGAAATTACCTACAATCGCTTTCTTTAATTTACCCATAANACCATTGTCTTTATTAGAAACTATAAATTTAGCCTTGTTTAAATCACCCTCATGCAAAAGAAGTCCAATACTTCCCGTATATTTATAGTCTGTAAGTATAGTTTCTAATCCTGAAATTCTGGATCTTTGAATTTTTCCTATTTTAACTCTTTTAGAGAAATAACCTCGTACAAGTTCTTCAATTGATTTGATTTCAGAACCGCCCCCACAAAGAACAAAACCTGACTTGATAATCGTATCTAAATTGTAATGCTTAAGCTCATTTTTAATTGCCTGAAAAATCTCTAGATAAGCCTCTTCAATAACTTCAGACAAATCAAGACTAGAGAGCTGACGCTCCTCTTTCGTTCCCTGAGTGAAATCAATAAACTGGTCATCACTTTGAGATATAGACTTTGAAACACCATAATTTTCTTTAAGTCTTTTTGCCTCCTCTAAAGAAGTGTCAAACGCATAGGCAATTTCTTGAGTTACCTCATCACCACCCATTGCAATGACTCCGCTATGCACAATGCCCTCCTCTTGGAATACAGAATAGCTTGTAACTCCTGCACCAATATCAAGAAGACATACNCCNCCATTTTTCTCCTCTTGAGTCAGAACTGCTTGAGATTTAGCTATTGAGTTCAGGACAATCTTATCAACCTCAAGATTACTCTGCTTGAGGCAGCTTTCAACGTTCCTAACACTTGAACTTGATACAGTAACAATATGAACTTTAGACTCCAAAACTTGTGCTTCCATGTCCATTGGATTATCTACAACGACTGACTCATTAATCGTAAACTTCTTTTTTATGATGTGTAGTTTTTCTTTGTTAGTTGGTGTTGAAATGGCCATAGCAGATTCAAGGACTGAATCCAAGTCTTCTTTCCTAACAAATTCATTTACAGGGACCTTACCCTTTCCATCAATACAAGTCAAATGAGTATCNGATATATTGACACGAAAAAGCGCTAAGTCAACTCCAAAATTTTCTTGAGTTTGTTCAATTAACTTGTTAATTTGTCTAGACAAAGAATCAATTGAAAAAATAGAACCCCTTCTAACACCTTTAGATGGACAAACANTATGGCCAATTATTCTAAGGTGATCATCATCTTTCTCAGCAACTAGCAAAGCAATCTTTTCTGTCCCAATATCGATACTTGCTACAAAGTGATTGCCTGCCATATTAAATTATTAAAAGAAGTTTTATATAAAAATTTTACCAAACTATTAAAAGCTTTTAATCTCAGTTGAACTATTTTTTTTAAAATCAAACCAATCATTTAACTGATCCAATCCTACTATTTTGCCACTTAACAATCTTCTGAATAATTTTGCATTAGCCTCGCCGTGATATATGCCTAAGATATGGCGAGTCATTGACCGAATTGGAACGCCATTTTGACTTTGTTTTTCAATGTAGGTCATATATTTTTTCAAAATTTGTTCTCGGTCTATCAAACTATTGTTTTCATCAAATATTGTTTTATCAATTTCTCTAAGTAAAAATGGATTGTGGTAAATTGACCGNCCCATCATAACGCCATCAACAANCTCTAGGTGTTTTTTTACATCCTCACAACTTTCAATGCCTCCNTTAATGGTTATTTTCAAANNAGGAAAATCTTTCTTTAGTTGATANACCCAAGAGTAATTGAGTGGAGGTATCGTTCTATTTTCTTTCGGGCTTAATCCTTTTAACCAGGCTTTTCGCGCATGCACTATAAAGTGTTGGCAACCCTTATTGCTTATTTGAAATACAAAGTCAGACAGNTCANCATAACTCTCCATGTCGTCAATCCCTATTCTATGTTTTACTGTAACAGGAATCTCACACTTATCTGTCATACTTTCAACGCACTGAGCAACTAGATTGGGCTCTTTCATGAGACAAGCCCCAAAGCTTCCAGATAGAACCCTGTCAGATGGACAACCCACATTTATATTAACTTCATCGTAACCCCAGTCTTGAGCAATCAATGCGCATGCAGCCATTTCTTTTGGGTCACTTCCACCAAGTTGAAGAACNAGAGGATTTTCAATCGCATTAAAGTCTAGTAGTCGATTCTTGTCTCCCCTNAGGATAGCTTTCGTTGTTATCATTTCAGTATANAGCTGGACATTTTTACTGATTAGACGATAAAAGTATCNNCAATGCCTGTCAGTCCAATCCATCATCGGGGCAATGGAAACTAATGAAGAATTCATTCGATCTTTGATGACAACTCTTCTAGTGCAAAGGCGATGCTTTGCGAGACAATGTCTGATCGAGCGCCAGAGTAAAATTGAGTGGTGGTTTCAACATTTCCATTAACAAAAAAACCAAAACATACCATACCTACCGGCTTTTCAGCAGTNCCTCCAGATGGGCCAGCAATACCTGTGACCGCTATTGACAGATTACTATTGGATTTGTGGCCTGCTCCAAAAGCCATTTCAAAGGCAACTTTTTCACTGACAGCGCCAAATAGCTCAATTGTCTTCGGATCAACGCCAAGCATGTTGACTTTAGACTCATTACTATAGGTTATGAANCCACAATTAAAATAAGAAGATGCTCCGGCAATTGAGGTTAAGGAACTTGATAACGAGCCCCCTGTACAAGACTCGGCTAGAGCAATTGTGTATTGCTTTGAAAGCATTAGTTCGCTCAAATGCTTGGCTTTTAAATAGGACATTAATNTTTTCCTTTTAATGCAGAATGGATAATCTCATAAACGTCCTTTGACAGCTTATCTCTCTGAATTATAGAGTTAAGTTGCNGCTCTTGAAGTTGAGAGTANTGAGAAGTAAATCGNCTCCAATGATTATAGATTCCAGCAAACCTTGCTGCAATCTGNGGATTTAAATGATCTAGCTCAANAANAACTTCTGTTAAAAGCTGATAACCCTCCTGGCNATGAAATTGGATACTGTTTTGACTGAAAGAGCCAATCAATGAACGAATTCTATTTGGATTTGTCATAGAAAACAATTCATGCTTCATTAAGTCTCTAATATCTTTAACAGATGTGACTGATGCAAGGCACTGAGCACTAAACCATTTATCTATGACCTGAACATCTGACTGATGCTGATCATAAAACTGTGCAATGACCTCAGTTCGGTATCGGTTTTTCGAGTCAAGTAAGCATTGAAAAGCTCCAAACTGATCTGTCATACAATCTGCATTTATGAATTGCTGATAAGCNATATCAAGTTCACCTAGCTTAGACAAATAACTTAAGCATTTATTTTTGAGNGCCCTTTCACCAATAGATTGTGTGGATAAATCAAAANCTTTAGCAGTATTTAATTGATGATACATCTCTAAAAGCTGGTTATTAAAAGCACTTGCAACTGATAAAATTGATTGATTTCGTTGATTGTGGACTTCTTCGACATCAATTTTTCCAACATTTTGATGGATAATTTGCTCTGACGGGAGACTGATCATTTCAGATAAAAGTGAATAGTCAGATTCATTATTAAAAAGATTTTCAATCATTCCAAATAAATCTTTCTCAATGACT
>PASI01000025.1 GCA_002711905.1 Thiotrichales bacterium | reverse complement strand
CATTGACAATATTAATGCTGCAATAAAACTTCTTGAAGAGGAAGATGATGACATCAAGGAAATGGCAGAGGAAGAAATTTCATCGGGACAAGAAGTTTTAGAGCAACTCGAACTGGATCTAAAAAAAGCTCTCCTCCCAAAAGACCCTAATGATTCTAGAAATATTATTATAGAAATAAGGGCTGGAACTGGAGGTGATGAAGCCAGTATTTTTTCAGGTGATCTTTACAGAATGTATACTCGTTATGTTGAAAAATCAAAATGGCAATTAGAAATCTTAAGCTCCAACATTGGAGAGCATGGAGGGTTCAAAGAAATTATTGCCAGAATTAGCGGAACAAATGTTTACTCAAAACTTAAATTTGAATCTGGCGCACATCGCGTCCAAAGAGTCCCAGAAACCGAATCTCAGGGCAGAGTTCACACTTCTGCTTGCACGGTAGCTGTTATGCCAGAAGTCTCAAATATTGAAGAGGTTAATATAAATATGAATGATGTCAGAGTTGATACATTTAGAGCCTCTGGGGCTGGCGGTCAGCATGTCAATAAAACAGATTCAGCTGTGAGGGTTACTCATATTCCAACTGGAACAGTAGTTGAGTGTCAAGATGGACGCTCACAACATAAAAATAAAGCTCAAGCTCTATCTGTTTTAGCATCAAGGATTCTTGATGCACAGCAGCAAGAGCAACAAAAAGAGCAGGCCTCACAAAGAAAAGAGCTTGTAGGAAGTGGTGATCGTTCTCAAAGGATTCGAACTTACAATTACCCCCAAGGCAGAGTCACTGATCATCGGATTAATTTAACTCTCTANAAGTTAAACGAGGTAATGGAAGGTGAATTAGAGTCAATCATTGACCCCCTTACCATTGAGCAGCAAACCAATCAATTGACTGAACTCAATGAAACTCTTTAAGTTTTTTTTGGAAAAAACTGAGCAATAAAAAAAATCGCGCCTAAAGTTATTACAATTGTAGGTCCAGTTGCCAAATCAAAATCAATCGAAAGATACAATCCCATTAGAACTGAGAAAATGGATACAATCATTGATCTAACTATCATTGCAAGCGGTGAATTTGAAAAGACCCTGGCAATAGCGGGTGGAATGATAAGAAGTGATGTAATAAGAAGTACCCCAACGATTTGAACTGAAACTGAAACTGCTAGAGCTATTAAAAACATAAATAGAAGGTCATAAAAAAGCTTATTAANACCTTCAGCTTTAGCGAGNTCTTCATTAAGTGTCAGTAATAATAATTTTTTCCAGTTCATTACTAAAATTGAAATGACGATGACAGCAACGAAGAATATCCAATATATATCACTTGGTGTTATAGATAAAATATCGCCAAACAGNTAAGAAAAATAGTCTGTATTTTGATTTCCAATGATCCCCAAAACTACAATTCCTAAGGACAGTGAAATATGGGAGAAAATTCCTAATATAGCATCACTTGACCAAAACTCTTTTTGTTGCAAAATAACTATTAGAGTCGCAAATAGACCTCCGATAACAACCAANCCAAAGTTAATACCTAGTCCAGTTACCAGGCCCAANGCAACNCCTAAAAGAGCACTATGAGAAATTGAATCCGAAAAATATGAAAGCCTCTTCCATATAACGAAGCAACCCAGAGAGCCAGCAATTATCGAAACACCTATCGCTGCAATTATAGCTCTATAAATAAAATCATCCATTTATATAAAGCCTAAATAACCTCAATTGCAGTCTTTGCACAAGCCATAAAGATAGAGAGAGTGATCAGTCAATTCAAAGCTATGTTTTTTTGCAATTTGAATTTGGTGTTTTTCAATAACATCATCCTGAAATTCTACAATCTTATTACACTTGACACAAACTAGATGGTCATGGTGTTCTAGTCCACACAACTCATAAACTGCTTGGTTGTTTTCAAAGTTTAGTTTCTGAACAATTCCTGATTCTTCAAACTGAGAGAGAACACGGTAAATTGTTGCAACACCCACCTCCTCATTATGATCAATNAAGACTCTGTAAATATCTTCCGCACTGAGGTGGTGATTTGGAGAATTCTCTAAAACCTCTAAAATTTTTAGCCTTGGGAGGGTAACTTTTAAACCAGCACTTTTTAAATCTTCTGCATCCATTAAAAAATCCTTAAGGTAAAATCTACACTATATTTTATATGTTTATAACGATGAAGAAATTAACTTTTATTCTGCTTGCCTTACTGGTATTGACTGGCTGTACTAACTCGCTAACAAAAACCTCTGAATTACCAAAGCTCCCGAAGTTCTCAATGCCTGAACTTCCAAAAATGCCAAAGCTGTCGTTGCCAAGCTGGGCAAAACCAAAGATGCCCTCTATTGGTGTCTATAAACCAACAATTATGCAAGGCTCTGTTTTAGATATGGATGAAGTCAATAAGCTTCAGTTGGGAATGTCTAAAGAGAGTGTGATGAATTTAATCGGCTCGCCAAGTATTATTGATCCATTTCATCAATACCAATGGGACTATATCAATCACTCTTTGATTGAGGGAGAGATTGAAATTCAGTATCGCCTAAGATTAATTTTTAAAGATAACCTTTTAACTGAAATTGATAAAAGTGGACTAGAAAGCTTATCAGCTGATAATTAGCTACTGCTTGAGGTTTTGATAACTAGATTTTTCTGCGTTTATTTAGCTTATCAACTAAAATAAACGAATGTCAAAACTAAAAATAAATAACTTAAGCTGTCAAAGAGGTTATAACCTCCTCTTTGAAAATTTATCGTTTGAGTTAAATTCTGGTGAAGTATTAAAAATTTCTGGTCCAAATGGGTCGGGTAAAACTTCATTAATGAAAATACTTGCTGGTCTTAACTCGTTTGAGATAGGCTCAATTGAGTATGACAACATTAAGATTAATAGTGAGAAATATAATCTTGATTTTCTTTATCTAGGGCATTTGGCAGCCCTTAGCCCAGAGCTAAGCTGCTTAGAAAATTTAAAATATACAGCTCATCTTGGAAACAACAATCTAAATCTAGATTTTTCTGACGCTCTAACAAAAGTTGGCTTAGAAAAATTTGAAAATGAGCTTGTAGGCAAACTATCAGCTGGCCAGAAAAAAAGAATTGCGCTTTCGCTATTATTTATTACTCAATCCAAAGTATGGCTTTTAGATGAGCCCTTTTCAGCACTCGACTCACAAGCAATCAAAATAATTGAAAGTAGAATTGAGGAACATTGTAACTCTGGTGGTCTTTGTATCCTAACTACACACCAAGAATGTAGTATCGAAAACATTAAGGAGATTTCACTTTGAACATCTTCATCCTAACACTGTTAAGAGACCTGAAAATGGCTTTCAGAAATCCGTCTAGCTTTTTGAATCCTCTTATGTTTTTTGTAATTTCTATCTCTTTATTTCCGATTGCAATTAGTCCAGAAGCTCAAACTTTATCAAGCATTGCGCCAGGAGTAATTTGGGTAATAACGATGCTTTCAGTTCTGTTGTCTCTCAATTCATTGTTTCACTATGACTATGACAATGGAGTTCTGGAGCAAATGATTATTTCTCACCATTCACTACCGTTAATTTTATTGGGTAAGACTTTGGCTCATTGGGTACTCTCCGGACTTCCAATCATCATATTGTCCCCTTTTCTTGGAATGGCGCTTTTCATTAACTCCGAGGGTATTTACATTCTGATGTTGACACTAGTTATTGCTACGCCGTGTCTGAGTCTTATTGGTTCAATTGGAGCTTCTCTCGTTGTGGGCATTAAAAATTCGGGAATGCTCTTGTCTTTATTAATCCTTCCTCTTTATATACCAATCTTGATTTTTGCAACAAGCGCCGTGTCTCAATCTCAATCTAATCTTCCGATAGATGGTCAGTTATATTTTCTAGGCTTTATCTTAATTCTTAGCTTGCTTATCACTCCTTTTCTAAGCGCGGTATCATTAAAAATAAGCTTGGAATAGACTTTACATTTATTGTTAAAAGATTATAATTAGTAAACGCTGATTTGTTCCGATTGCTAGCGTTGTCGCAGAAAGCGACTAAAACAAGCTAAAGCTGGTCTCTCTTTTANGAAATCCTACTTTAGTATTAAACAATTTTTATAGGATTTTATTATGATATTTACTTCTGAATCTGTTTCTGCTGGTCACCCTGACAAGGTTTGTGATCAAATCTCTGACGCNATTCTTGATGCTGCACTTGAACAAGATCAAAACTCTAGAGTTGCTGTAGAGACTCTCGTAAAAGATAATCAAGTTGTTTTGGCNGGTGAAATAACTATGAAAGAAGGGAGTTTTATTGATTATGATGATGTAGTTCGTAAAACAATTCTTGGTATTGGTTATAACAAGGAAGAGTATGGTTTTAATGGCAGTACATGCTCAATAACGAATCTACTTGGAGAGCAATCAGGAGACATCTCCATTGGCGTTACTGAGAGTGAAAATCATGAACAAGGTGCAGGCGACCAGGGCCTTATGTTTGGTTACGCAGAAAACTCAACAGATGAACTAATGCCGGCNCCAATAATGCTGTCTCATCAATTAGTCAGACAGCAAGCCGATTTGATGCTAAGTGGAGAAATACCATGGCTTCGCCCAGACGCTAAGTCTCAAGTGTCTTGTATCTATGAAGGAACTCAAATTGTAGGCATTGACGCTGTAGTTTTATCAACTCAGCATGATGGTGACATTTCACTTGAAGACCTTAGAGAGAGTGTTCTTGAAAATATTATTAAGCCAATTCTTCCTGAAAAGTGGCTTACAAGTGAAACTCAATACCACATCAATCCAACAGGAAATTTTGAAATTGGTGGCCCTGTGGGTGATGCAGGACTGACTGGAAGAAAAATTATTGTTGACACCTATGGCGGTATGGCTAGACACGGAGGGGGCGCTTTTTCAGGCAAAGATCCTTCAAAAGTAGACAGAAGCGCTGCCTATGCGACTCGATATGTTGCCAAAAATATTGTTGCAGCTGGCATCGCTAAGCGATGTGAAATTCAAGTTTCATATGCGATTGGTGTTGCTGAGCCAACTAGTATAAGTGTTGATACTTTTGGGACTGGCGAGCTAGCCAATCACGAAATTGTAGCCCTTATTAGAGAGCACTTTGATTTACGACCTAAAGGTTTGATTGCTATGTTAGATTTAAAACGCCCTATCTATCAACAAACGGCAAGCTATGGTCACTTTGGTAGAACCGAAGACTCAATTAGCTGGGAGAAAACAAATAGAGCAGAACTCTTAAAATAGTTTCTTTTTTATTTGTTTTTGGTATAATCTGAATCCTGCCAAGGGGCGTTGCATTGAAATACTTTTCAATCAGGCTTGGCAATCAAAACGACGCTCATTTTATTAACTTAACGGGAAATTAAATGAGTAACTCTTCTATTGACAATAAAGACTATAAAGTAACTGATCTTAACCTTGACGGTTTAAATAATGATTATAAGGTTGCCGATATAAATCTGGCAGACTTTGGTCGCAAAGAAATCGAACTTGCTGAAGCCGAAATGCCTGCTTTAATGGCTCTTCGTGCAAAATATAACAAGGAAAAGCCTTTGAGTGGTGCAAAAATCATGGGCTGTATTCATATGACCATTCAAACTGCTGTGCTTATGGAAACATTGATTGATCTTGGCGCTGAAATTCGCTGGTCATCTTGCAATATCTTTTCTACACAGGACCACGCTGCATCCGCTATGGCTGCGAGTAATATTCCAGTTTTTGCTTGGAAAGGTGAAACTGAAGAAGAGTTTTTATGGTGTATTGAGCAAACGATCCTTCAGAATGGCAANCCATGGGATGCAAATATAATTCTTGATGATGGTGGTGACTTAACGCAAATGGTTCATGAAAGGTATCCAGAGATGCTAAATAATATTCACGGAATCAGCGAAGAAACTACAACTGGTGTACATCGTCTTCTTGAAATGGTTGAAAGTGGTGAACTAAAAGTGCCTGCAATCAATGTCAATGATGCCGTCACAAAATCAAAAAATGATAATAAGTATGGATGTAGACATTCTCTTAATGATGCCATTAAGCGCGGCACTGACATGCTAATGTCAGGCAAGAAAGCCTTATTAATAGGTTATGGGGATGTTGGAAAGGGGTCGGCTATGTCACTTCGCCAAGANGGAATGATCGTAAAGGTAACTGAAGTGGATCCTATCTGTGCTTTTCAAGCNTGTATGGATGGCTTTGAAGTAGTCTCTCCTTATATTGATGGCATTAATACTGGATCATTAGATTGCATTAATAAAGAACTATTAAGCACTACTGATTTAATTGTAACAACGACTGGCAATACGAATGTTTGTGACTCATTTATGCTAAGGAGNCTTAAAGCAGGCTCTGTAGTATGTAATATTGGTCATTTTGATAATGAAATTGATACGCTTTACATGCGTGATAACTGGAAGTGGGATGAAGTAAAACCTCAAGTTCACCGAATCTATCGCTCTGAAGATAAAAATGATTATTTGATTCTTCTTTCTGAAGGCCGACTGGTTAATTTAGGAAATGCAACAGGTCACCCTTCCAGAATCATGGATGGTTCTTTTGCGAATCAAGTACTCGCACAAATGCATCTTTATGAAAAGAAATTTGCTGACCTGCCTGAAAATGAAAAAGCTAAGAATATAACTGTTGAGCTGCTTCCTAAGAAGCTTGATGAAGAGGTAGCAGCTGGAATGGTAGGTGGTTTTGGCGGTGTTCTAACTGTTTTAACTGATACTCAATCAGAATACATAAATACGCCTAAAGAAGGTCCATTCAAGCCAGAGTCTTATAAATATTAAGCTCTATTTAGTAATTAAAAAATGCGGGTTTTTTCCCGCATTTTTTTTAACTGTCTTTAAAAGTAATAATTTAAATGTCAACCCCTATAACTTATTGGTGAGGTAAAATTTTTAGTTATTTATAAGTTNAAATTTAATGACTAATTTAGAGTTAGATACAACCAAATCATTTCAAAATTTAATNCTTAAATTACAAAATTATTGGGCTGAAAAAGGTTGTGCAATTACTCAACCCTTTGATATGGAGGTTGGTGCTGGTACTTTCCATCCTGCAACTTTTATTAGGTCAATTGGTCCTGAACCTTGGAAGGCAGCCTACGTTCAACCCTCAAGAAGGCCTGGNGACGGTCGATATGGTGAAAACCCTAATCGCCTTCAACATTATTATCAATTTCAAGTTTTATTAAAGCCATCTCCCAGTGATATTCANGACTTGTATCTTGACTCACTTTCAGCAATTGGTATNGATTTAAATATGCATGATGTTAGGTTTGTNGAGGATAACTGGGAATCCCCTACTTTAGGAGCCTGGGGCCTTGGATGGGAGGTATGGCTCAACGGAATGGAAGTTAGTCAGTTTACTTATTTCCAGCAAGTTGGTGGTCTCACTTGCAAACCTATTTCGGGAGAACTTACTTATGGCCTTGAGAGACTTGCAATGTACCTTCAAGGCGTTGATAGCGTTTATGATCTAATTTGGACAGAGGGNCTTACCTATGGTGATGTATTTCATCAAAATGAAGTTGAGCAGTCAAAATATAACTTTGAGATTGCNGATANTGANGTTCTTTTCAGGCAATTTGATGAAGCNGANGCNATGAATTTAAAACTNATNGANGAAAANCTTCCNTTNCCAGCNTACGAACAAACNATGAAGGCNTCNCANATTTTTAATCTTCTTGATGCAAGAAAAGCAATCAGTGTNACNGANAGNGCAAGATTCATTCGNAGAGTAAGNTCNATGAGNCAAAAGGTCGCTCAAGAATATTATGACTCAAGAGAAAGATTAGGCTTTCCAATGTTAAAGAAATAGTTTTATAGAAGCTGATGAGGCCTTTTCACTCTATTTACAATAAAATTCTCAAATGGTCGTCTAGTCGATTTGCAATTGTATGGCTCTCGGTCATCAGTTTTTTAGAGTCATCTATTTTCCCAATCCCAGTTCAAGACTTATTATTGGCGTCAATGTCACTAAAAAATAGAACAAAAGCCTACTATTTTGCAGCCATATGCACAATTGCTTCAGTTCTTGGAGCTGTAGCTGGCTACTTTATTGGGGTTTATGCAATCAATTTAATCATGCCGCTTTTAACAAAATTTAATTACATGCCAGAGCTTTATGCTGCTGAAAACTACTTTAACACGTATGGAATTTGGATAATTTTAATCGCTGGATTTAGCCCAATACCCTACAAACTATTTACAATCACTGCAGGAATGATGTCTATGGCACTTCTTCCATTTATTGGTTTTTCTTTAATTGCAAGAGGGGCAAGATATTTTCTAATTTCAATGCTTGTAAGAAAATTTGGAAAAATGGCTGATACATGGTTAAATAAGTACATAGACTGGCTTGGATACTTACTTATTATCGCCATTGCTTTATTTCTATGGTATGAATACTAAACTTATAACGCTTCTCTTATTAATCTTCCTGTCAGGTTGTTTGACTAATCAGCCTGGACAAGTTACTGTCGAAGAAAGGTCATTCAATATAGTTGATACAAAAAGCTCCAAAACTGCATCTAAATCTAACACAACAAATATTAAAAAAAACTGGTCATTACCGGTTGACTCAGCAATTCTTAAAAAGTACTCAGAAAAGGATGGTCATTTTGGCCTCACTTTTAATAATGGATCAGGTCAAGAAGTAAGGGCCGTAAGAAAAGGCGAAGTTGTCTATAGTGGCGATAGAATGGCTAGCTATGGAAAGATGATTATCATTAAACATTCTTATGGCTTTTATAGCATCTACAATCAAAATCAAGAGCTACTCGTTAGTGAGGGTGAGACTATTGAAAAAGGTCAGTTAATAGCATTAACTGGTGATAAACCTTTTTATTTCGAAATGAAAAAATACGAAGAACCCATTAATCCATTAAAATATCTCTAATGAATGACTTTATCCAAAATATAAGCCCAATTCAATCAGTTGCAGTTCTTTTGGTAATTACGATTATTGCCCATTTTGTTTTAGGTGTTATTTTAAAGCAAATAACTAAGCACTCTGGCAGCACCAAGACTCAAATTGATGATTACTTAATTGGGGCTATTTCAGCGCCACTTAAACTTCTCATTTGGTATGGCTGGTTATACTTTTCTCTTAAAGAGCTAACCTCTGAAATTCAATCTTTAAATGATATTGTCGGCTATATAGCTATTGCACCAGTATTTATTTTAACTTGGGGAGTCTTAAGGTTAATTTCAAGCATCGAAAGCTATCTCTTAGAGGCTGAGGGTAATGTTGACAAAGACTCTATTAGACTTTTTACCCGCTTAATTAAGATTCTTTTCGTATTTGCTATCATCCTTGGTGTGGCTCAATTTTATGGTTATGCAGTTTCTTCAATTCTTACCCTGGGTGGTGTTGGAGGTATTGTTGTTGGTTTTGCAGCAAAAGATATGCTTGCAAATGTTTTTGGTGGACTCATGATTCAAATGGATAAACCGTTCTCAACTGGAGACTGGATTCGAACAAGTGATAAAAGCATTGAAGGTGTTGTAGAAAAAATTGGCTGGAGAATGACTCGAATTAGAACTTTTAATAAAAACCCTGTCTACGTTCCAAACTCGATCTTTGCTACTATCCCAATTGAAACCCCCTCTAGAATGACCAATAGACAAATACATGAAATTATTGGAATTCGATATGATGACATTGCTCAAATGGAAAGCATCATCAAAAAAGTAGAGGAGTTATTAATGAACAGTGAAAACATCGATAATGACCAACCTTGTCGGGTTAATTTTGATTTATTTAACGCTTCGTCACTAGACTTTGTTATTTGGGCATTCAGTTCGCTTACAGATGCGGGTGAATTTAAGAAATTTAAGGGGAAATTACTTCTTGATATAGCACAAATCATTGCTGATCATGGCGCTGAGATTGCCTACCCCACTCAAACTTTACACATTCAAAAAGCATAAATGACCATCTCCAAGCTTCACATTCGCACTTTTGGGTGTCAAATGAACGAATACGATTCTAATAAAATGAGCGACGTTCTTAACGCTTCTCATGGCTTAAATCTGACTGAAGATATAAGTGAAGCTGATGTTTTATTAATTAATACCTGCTCTATTCGTGAAAAAGCTGAAGATAAGTTGTTTCACCAATTAGGCCGCTGGAGAAAGCTTAAAGAAAAAAATCCAAACTTAGTGATTGGAGTTGGCGGATGTGTTGCCTCACAAGAAGGCGACCTTATTCTTAAAAGAGCTCCATATGTTGATATGATATTTGGGCCGCAAACCCTTCACAGGCTTCCAAATATGCTGAATGATGCACTCAATCAGCATAAAATTAGCATCGATATTTCCTTCCCCGAAATTGAAAAATTTGACCACTTACCCGAACCTCACAGTGACGGTGCCTCTGCATTTGTTTCCATTATGGAAGGATGCAGTAAATACTGCACTTTTTGTGTCGTTCCTTACACAAGAGGAGAGGAGATTTCAAGACCATTTAATGATGTAATTCATGAAGTCGAACTATTAGCAAATCAGGGCGTCAAAGAAGTTAATCTTTTAGGACAAAATGTCAACTCCTATAGGGGATTAATGGATGATGGCGAAATTGCTGATTTAGCTCTTTTAATTGCAATTGTTGCTCAAGTTATAGGTATTGAGAGGATAAGGTATACCACGTCACATCCTGTAGAATTTAGTAATCGACTGATTGAGGCGTACGCTGAAGTACCTGAACTGGTATCTCATCTGCATCTTCCAGTTCAAAGTGGCTCAGATAAAATATTAGGACTCATGAAAAGGGGTCATACAGCTATTGAGTATAAATCCAAAATCAGAAATTTAAAGAAAATTAGACCTGATATTTCTATTTCTTCAGATTTTATTATTGGCTTCCCTGGTGAAACAGAAAATGATTTCAACGATACAGTTAACTTAATTGATGAAATTGGCTTTGACAAGTCATTCAGTTTTATCTACTCTAAAAGACCAGGCACCATTGCCTCAAGTATGGCAGATGATGTAAGTCCAGAAATTAAAAAACAACGACTTGCTCTTGTTCAAGATAGGCTCAACGCCAATACTGAAGAAATTTCTAAATCTATGATTGGTAGTATTCAAAAAGTTTTAGTTGAGGGTGCTTCAAAAAAAGGTGAAACCTTGTCTGGAAGAACTGAAAATATGAGAACTGCGCACTTTCCTGGAAGCAATAAGCTGATTGGAAAGATAGTAACAGTCAAGATTTTAGATGGAATTGGAAACTCACTTCAAGCAAGATTATTGCACGATTCAGAGTCTCAGCCATAACTTAGAAAACCAGTAATAGCGCCCTGCCTCTTTATAAGGCATTGTGCAGTTGTATCGACTTCTTCCAATTGCAAGAGACTCATTTGAGATTACACTAACCGACTGAAGGCCATCCCAATCAAGCTTGGCCTTTTCCTGGCCAGAGACATAACACGAAAAATTATTTTTTTCATAGCTTGTAAGTTGTCGAGAGAAGTTAAGATTCAATACTGGCATGAAATCATCTGAAATAATCAGCGATTTTGGATCAGAGCTCTCTATTGGCATCTCTACAGTTTTAACTTTGAGAGAAAAGCTATTCATTTGGGCATAAGGCCCAGACATTGAAAATCTGGGTATATTTAAAAAGTCACTTGTTTGACTTGCAACACCAGACTGTTGTCCAAAAGCAATATAGCCCTTTGATTTAACATATGAATAAGTCAATTCATCGAACTCTCCGTACGGATATGCAAAAAACTTATCATTTGTATTCATTTCACTCATTATTCTTTCTTGAGCAAAAGAGATTTCATCTTCGACACTTTGAGCATCCTTATTAACCAAATGAAGATGATTTACGCTATGGTTATAAATATCTACCAAAGGCGCCATCTCACGAAGTTGGCTCCACGTCATCATAGAGTCATATTTTTTATCTACAGGGTTAGTGGATACAAAAACAGACATTGGAAATTGGTATTCAGCCAACAATGGAAAAGCCTCAGTATAGATTGATAAAAACCCATCATCTGCTGTGAGGCTCACACAATTTGATGGCAAGCTTTCTTTAGACTGGAGATTTCTAATTACTTTTTTCAAAGGAAGAACTTTGTAATCATTGTTTTTCAAGTATTCCAGATGCTGTTTAAAAACCTCTGGAGGAGTGCTAGTTGATTTAGGACCATCGTCTGAAAAACGATGATACAAAAGTAGAACACAGTCAGTTTCTAAAGCTTGTGAAGTAAAAGGAGTGTAAATTAAAATTACCACTAAAAGCTTAAACAGTATTTTTGATAGGGTCATAAGTTAAATGATAAATCAAATATGAAGCAAAATCATGTAACTTAACATTTGTTTTCAATGGAATTCAGTAAAATATAAATCATGAAATTTTCTCTCAATATTCGTCGCTCCGAACAACTTGTTAATATTTGTGGAAGCTTAGATAAAAATCTAGAAAATATAGCCACTAATCTTGATGTAGATATCTCCAATAAAGGGGCTGATTTTATCATTAAGGGGGGTAATGCAGCCTCAGCTGTTTCAGTTCTTCAAGAACTATTAATCTTATCTGAAAAGAAAACAATTGATTTTAGTGACATTGATCTCTGCATCAAATCACTTGGCAGTCCAAATGGAGAGGCAAAATCAGTCACAATAAAAACCAGCAAGAAGCATATTCATATAAGGAGTGATAATCAACAAAAATATGTTAATTCAATAATAGAAAATGATGCAGTTTTTGCTATTGGTCCAGCTGGAACAGGAAAAACATATTTAGCTGTTGCAAGGGCTGTTGAAGCTCTTGAAAACTCAAATGTAAAAAGAATAGTTTTAGTAAGACCAGCAGTTGAAGCTGGAGAAAAATTGGGTTTTCTTCCTGGCGATCTTAGTGAAAAAGTTGACCCTTACCTTCGTCCTATTTATGATGCACTATATGACTTTATTGGCTTCGAGAGAGTCAATAAGTTAATAGAAAAACGTATCATAGAAGTTGCTCCATTGGCTTTCATGAGAGGAAGAACGCTGAATGAGTCATACATTATTCTTGATGAGGCTCAAAACACCACCATACCTCAAATGAAAATGTTTTTAACACGAATGGGTTTTGGCTCAAAAATGGTCATAACAGGTGATATTACTCAAATTGATTTGCCTAATCCAAGTCAGTCTGGTTTAACAGATGCAATTAAAATCCTAAAAAATATTGATCAAATTGCATTTTGTAATTTTGACGCCAATGATGTAGTTAGGCACCAATTAGTTAAAAAAATTGTAAGCGCTTACGATAAAAGCTAAATGAGGCCTAATAATAAAATCATAGTGGGTCTTTCTGGTGGTGTTGATTCGTCAGTTTCAGCATACTTATTACTTGAAAAAGGTTTTCAAGTTGAAGCCCTATTTATGAAAAATTGGGATGAGGATGACGATGATGAATATTGCAGCGCATCAGAAGATCTTGCAGATGCTCAACAAGTTGCAGATTTGCTGGGAATCAAACTTCATACAGTTAACTTTTCACATGAATACTGGGAAGATGTTTTTGAGCATTTTTTATCTGAACATAAAAAAGGTAGAACGCCTAATCCTGACGTATTATGCAATCAAAGAATTAAGTTTAAGGCCTTTTTAGACTACGCCAAAGATCTTGGTGCAGATAAAATTGCAACGGGTCACTATGCCAGAATATCAAATGATAATGGAAAATACCGCCTCAAAGCTGGGGTTGATGGAAATAAGGATCAGAGTTACTTTCTTCATTTACTGAACCAAGAACAACTCTCACAAAGCTTATTTCCTCTTGGCGAAATTGATAAAAAAGAAGTTCGTGAAATTGCCAAGAGTCAGCAATTTGAAAATGCCGATAAAAAAGACTCAACAGGAATTTGTTTTATAGGTGAAAGGCCATTTTCAGAATTTTTAACTACTTTTCTTCCTAAAGAAAAAGGTGATATTGTAGATCAGGATGGTGCATTTATAAAACATCATAATGGCCTTCCCTTTTATACAATAGGTCAAAGAAAAGGCCTTGAGATTGGAGGAGGGTTTGGTGACTCTCAAGAGCCATGGTTTGTTGCAGATAAGCTTGTTGATTCTAACAAAATTATTGCTGTTCAAGGAGATCATCAAATGCTATATCATAATTCACTTATAGCGGATGATGTTCATTGGATAGATGATGCGCCTAAATTTCCACTAAATTGCAGTGCAAAAATACGTTATCGACAGGCCTCTCAAGAATGTGACGTTAAGATTGAAGATGATAAAACCATAAAGGTTCATTTTAATAATTCTCAAAGAGCAATTACACCTGGACAATCAATTGTTTTTTACGATAGTGATAATTGTCTAGGTGGAAGTGTAATTAAATCGAGAGCTAATGAATAAGTCAGCAAAACAAACCATTGCTCTAGCAAGTATATTTCAGTCTTCAGCATTAGTTCATCAGCTTGCTGTTTCAGGCAAATGTGATAGTCATACCAATAAAGCTAGCCTTAAAAGTATTGTTAGTGAGAGTGACTCGATTGATAAAATTTTTACTTCTCCTGATGATTTGAAAATTGGCTTTGATTCCTTAAAGCTGATTCTTGAGAAGAAAACAATCGATATGCATAACGTCATGATCTATACAACAGCACTCATTAATCTAGAAAAAAAATTAATGAAAAAACCGAAACTTTTAACTCAAATCTCTGAAGAAATTAATCTAATCAATAGACAAGATTTTTTTGATGTTTATCATAGCAATTCAATTGCTCGACTCGCTGAACTATATAAAAACACGTTGGGCAGTCTCAACCCAACAATTATGGTGAGGGGGGAGCAAATTTACTTATCAAATCAACATACTGCAAATCATATTAGAGCTCTACTCTTAGCTGGAATAAGAGCAGTTTCATTGTGGAAAACTCAGGGTGGCAAAACTTGGCATTTGTTATTTGGAAAAAAGAAAACACTTCAATATATTAAAACGTTAGTAAATTAATCTAATACAAACAAATGCTTGCATAAATGAAGGTGAGACTCTATAATTCATGTTTTCTTAATTTAAGCATTAAAAAATAAATATGGCCAACTCAGCAGGTTCAAAAAAACGCGCAAGACAAGCAGTTAAGCGCAACAAACACAACTCTCAAATTAGAGCAAAAGTTCGTACTTTTATCAAGAAGGTTGCTTACGCGATTGATGCTGGAGACAAAAAAGGGGCCGCAAGTGGTTTTGCTGACATGCAAAAAAACATGGACCAAGCAGTCAGCAAAGGATTAATTCACAAAAATCAAGCTGCTAGAAAAAAATCCCGTATCAATGCACAGATTAAGGCTCTTTAATAAGTTATCTATAAGGTTAATTTATTGATTGCAAAATCATTGATATAATTAAAACCCTCTTTTGAGGGTTTTTTTATATCTAAAATTTATTAATACTATGATTGATGAAAGTGACAAGTCTTTATTTAGATCAACAGTTGATAACCAAAAGCCCATCGATAAAGATAACAATAAAACACAAAGCTCTTATAAGACTAAGTCAAGTAAACCGTTTGAAAATTATAGTTTTTTATATGAGCCCAATATATCTGGATCACAGATTGTAACTCACTTCAAAGATGGCTTGTCACCAAAAGTTCTAAAAAAAATGAAACAAGGTAATATTGGATCTACTCCGTCAATTGACCTACATGGACATAAAATTGAGCAAGCGTGTAAATCAATATCTGACTTTATACATTTTCATTCTGACAAAAGATTTGTTCAAATCATTCATGGTAAAGGCTATCATTCCGATAATGGACTTTCAATTATGAAATCGCAGGTAGTTCATTACTTAAAGCAACACCCAAATGTCTTAGCTTTTTGTTCATGCCCTCAAGAAATGGGGGGAACTGGAGCAGTATTTGTCCACCTTAAATCTGATGTTTAATATTGATGAAATTTATAGTGTTTCTCACTTTGTAAGATTGTGCAAAAATTCAATTGAAAAAAACATTCCACAAAGTTTTGTACAAGGTGAAATTTCAAATTTGTCAAAACCCTCTTCAGGTCACTGGTATTTCTCACTTAAAGATGAAAATAGTCAAATCAGGTGTGCATTTTTTAGATTAAATCAACGCAAAATTAAATTTACTCCTGAAAATGGTATGTCAGTTATTATTAGAGGAGCAACTACTCTTTACCCTCAAAGAGGTGATTTTCAGCTTATTGTCCAGCAAATGGAACCAGCTGGAGTTGGAAACCTGCAGATGGCCTTTGACCAGCTAAAAAATAAGCTTAGGTTAGAGGGCTTATTTGACTCTGAAAATAAAAAAGAACTTCCAGCATACCCAAACAAAATTGGCGTCATTTCTTCTTCAACTGGATCAGTCATTAGGGACATCATTGAAGTTTTGAAATCAAGATACCCATTGTCGGAAATATTACTCTACGACACGATTGTTCAAGGTGAAAATGCTCATCATAAGATAATTAAAGCACTCAAAGCAGCAGATAAAATAAAGAATTGTGATGTATTAATCCTTGCAAGAGGAGGGGGCTCCCTTGAAGACCTTTGGGCATTTAATGAAGAGGAACTTGCGAGAGCAATATTCCACTGCTCAACGCCCATCATTAGCTCAATAGGTCACGAAACTGATACAACAATTGCTGATTTTGTCGCAGATTTTAGAGCGCCAACACCTTCAGCAGCAGCTGTATCAGCAACACCTGATGTTAATGCCATTCTTTATAATGCTTCAAAACTAAGAAAATATTTACATGAATCTATAAAGCAATCTATTGAATCCAAAAAATCCTCTTTAGCTCTACTTAAACTAAGAATTATTGACCCAAGCCAACAGCTGCTTCTGAACGCACAAAAACTAGATGACTTGGAGCTCAGACTTATAAGGAATAATAAACGCCTAATTGAAGAAAATAAGGGAAAACTTAAGTTACTTATTTCTCAATTAATAAATCACTCTGAAAGCTTCATAAAACTTCAAAAAAATCAGCTGTCTAATCGTGGTAGTGTATTAAGTCTTCTTTCTCCACTTAACACTCTCTCAAGGGGTTATACAATAACGCAAAGCAAAGAAGGCGAGATCCTTACCTCACACGAACAAATAAATACCAAAGAACTAATAATAACTAAATTTCAAGATGGAAAAGTTACCTCCAAAGTCGTCAATAAAGAGGATAATTAATTTAACTCACTAATAAGTTCAGTTATGCAATCAAATGTATCATTTTTTCGACGAATTGGCTCAATATCTTATGACCTCTTTCTAGTATTTTCATTTGTTTTTTTTATGGCTGGAATCGTAATTCTTATTAATGACAAAGAGCCAATTACAAATCCTTTTTTCTTTTTTCTAGTTACCTTACCAGCTATATATGCATATTTTTCAATATCATGGGTAAAAGGTAAACAAACTCTAGGAATGAGGGCATGGAAATTTGAAATTATTCAAAAAGATGGAGGCAACATAACTTATCAACAATCTATTATTCGTTTTTTATTAGCAGTCGTCTCATTAGCAGGTATAGGCTTTATTTTTCAATTTTTAAACAAATACAAACTCCCAATTCATGACTATTATTCAAAAACTTATTTAATGTCAATTTACAAATAAATAGATGGACAGTAAATCACAAACTGGTTTAATTGGTTTTATTTATAAAAATAAAATCACCCTTCTTCTAATCATTATTCTTTTCGCATTAGTCAAACAAAATATTATCAATAACAACTTTCCAAAAATTGTTATTGATAAAGAGCATGCCCTCAATCAAATCAAACTGAATAATGAAAATTTAGAAAACAATAATTCAATTCTTCAAAGCAAAATAGGTAGCTTTACTCAAGAAAATTTAAACCTAATTGAATCAAAAGCAAGGTTTAAGTATGGACTAATTAAAGAGGGTGAGCACTTTTTCAAGATAATCAGAGCTAGTGAAACTGAACCATTAACAGAAAATGATGGTGCTGACTAAACTCTCAAACAAGGATGTTTTGCTGATATGAACAATGACAAATATTTTCTAATCGTTCCAGCAAGTGGTGTTGGTAAAAGAATGGAGTCTACAACTCCAAAACAATATTTAAGGCTTGAAAACGGCCTGACTATTATTGATCAGTGCCTTAAAACAATTTTGGAAATCAATTCAATTTCAGGCTTTGTAGTAGCCTTATCAAATACAGATTCTTTTTTTAAATCTTCATCTTTTTTTAATCACTCAAAGATTATAGCAATTGCAGAAGGTGGAAAAGAAAGGTTTAATTCTGTTCTAAATGCATTAAATTCACTAAATGAAACTGCACAACCCAACGATTGGATTTTAGTTCATGATTCTGTCAGACCATGCGTTAAAAAGAGCGACATAGAAATGTTAATTCGAGAAGCTTCAAAAGATTCAATTGGAGGAATCCTTGCCACCAATGCTACTGATACAGTTAAAGAAAAAAATGCCAGAGGTTCAATATCAACAATTGATCGAAACAAACTTTACATGGCTCAAACTCCTCAAATGTTTCGATTTGGCATTCTTAAAGAAGCAATTGAGAATGCTATTAAACTTGGAAGCGAGATTACTGATGAATCTGAGGCCATTGAAAACTTGGGTCATCCAATCAAAATTATTAGTGGCTCTTCTAGTAACATCAAAATTACTACAAAGGATGACATTGACTTAGCTAACTACTTTTTAAAAAAATTATGATTATTAAAACTGGCTTAGGCCAAGATTCTCATCAGTTTGAAAAAAAATCTGGCAAACCCTTGGTTTTAGCAGGCATCAAATTCGACTATCCATTTGGATTAAAAGGCAACAGTGATGCAGATGTAGTTTTTCATTCACTCACTAATTCCATCTCAAGCATCACCGGTAAAAATATTTTAGGTGATGTGGCAGATCAACTAGTAAAAAAAGGGGAAAAAGATAGCAGTAAATATCTTCAAATAGCTCTTGAGGATTTAGGAGACTGGAAAATTAATCACATTGCAATTGCGCTTGAATGCGCAAAGCCAAAAATATCCAACCATATCGAAGCCATGAAGGAAAGTATTGCTAATATTTGTAAAATTAAATCCTCAGATGTTGGCATTACAGCGACCTCTGGTGAAGGCCTAACTTCTTTTGGAAGAGGAGAAGGAATTCAAGCAATAACCATAATAACTGTTAATAAATCATGACTTTAATAAACAATCCAACTCGATCAAAAATTAATAAAATTCATTTCATAGGTATAGGTGGTTCTGGAATGAGTGGAATTGCAGAAGTACTCGTTAATTTGGGTTATGAAATTTCTGGCTCTGATATTCAATCAAGTCCAATTACTGAAAAACTTGAAAAAATAGGCTGTCGAATTAGTTACTCTCAAAAAGCTGAAAATGTCATCGGCAAACAGGCGGTCGTTGTATCCTCAGCTATCAACAAAAATAATCCAGAGCTTCAGGAAGCAAGACATCAAAGATTATTGATTGTTCCTAGAGCAGAAATGCTGGGAGAGCTAATGCGATTTAGATTTGGAATAGCTGTCTCTGGAACTCATGGCAAAACAACGACAACCAGTCTTATTGTTCATATAATGAGCGAAGCTCAACTTGATCCTACCTACATCATTGGTGGAATCATTAATGCGACAGGTATGAATGCTAAGCTTGGCAAAGGTGACTATCTAATAGCCGAGGCAGATGAGAGTGACGCATCCTTTCTTCATCTTCAGCCAATGTTGAGTGTCATTACAAATATAGATGAAGACCACATGGCAACATATAATCATAATTATGACAATTTGACTGAAGCCTTTATCAATTTCACCTCAAACCTACCATTCTATGGAATCTGTGTTGCATGTATTGATGACAAAGGGGTAAAGAATATTCTTAATAAAATTCATAGACCCGTTTTAAGTTATGGATTTAGTGACTCTGCAGATGTCAAAGCTTCAAATGTTTCGCAAAATAAAATGAAAATGACATTTGATGTCAGCTGTACGAAGTATCAAAAAAGTTTTCCTGTTTCACTTAACTTAATTGGAAGACATAACATCCTAAATGCACTAGCAGCAATTAGTGTTGCTATTGAACTTGATATTAAACTAGATGTTATACAAAAAGCTCTATCCCACTTTAGTGGTGTATCTAGAAGACTAGACTATCATCAAAAACTTAGTATTAATGCTCAACAAGTCCCTCTATTTGACGACTATGGGCATCACCCAAATGAAATATCTGAGGTAATAAGTACTTTAAGAAATACTTATCCAGACAAAAGATTAGTCGTTATTTTTCAACCACATAGATATTCAAGAACGAGGGACTTATTTAATGAATTCGTTAGTAGCCTATCTAAAGTTGATGCCTTAGTACTTCTTAATATATATTCAGCAAATGAAGCTCCAATAAATACAATAAGTTCGTCAACACTTGCAGATTCAATAAGAAGAAGAAGCTCAATTGATCCGATTGTTGCCAAAGATATTGCAGAAATAATTGAAATCATCCCAAATATCATATCTGAAGATGATGTCATTCTTACCCTTGGGGCTGGAGATGTAAATAAAATTCCTCATCAATTAAAAGATCATTTTTGTTAAAAGATAGTATGCTTAAATTTAATGAGCCAATGTCAAAACACTGCTCTCTCAGATCTGGAGGAACTACAAGTGAGTTTTTTCAACCAACAGATATTCATAAACTTTCAGATTTTTTAAAAAATAATAAAAAGCCAGTTTTAATGGTTGGCTTAGGTAGCAATCTTTTAGTCCGGGATAGAGGCTTTAATGGAGTATCTATCCAAACAAAAAATCTAAAAGACCTATCTATTTCAAAAGACTTAATTGAGTCTGGTGCTGGCACATCCTTAGCAAAACTTTCTAGGTTTGCTCTAGCACAACTTAAATATGGGGCTGAATTTCTTAGTGCTATACCTGGAAGCGTTGGCGGGGCATTAGCAATGAATGCAGGTGCTTTTGGATCTGAAATCTGGCAATATGTCGTCTCTGTCAAAACAATGAACCTCTCTGGAGAGCTTCAAAATAGACACCCTCAGGACTATGAAATTTCATACCGATCGACGTTGCATCGATTTAAGGATGAATTTTTTGTTAGTGCTACTTTTGACTTTAATCTAGAAGAGCAAAATGATCATGTCGGAGAACTTCTCCAAAAAAGAAATTCAACTCAACCAATTGGCCTGCCAAGTTGTGGAAGTGTATTTAAAAATCCTAAAAATCATTTCGCTGCTGAATTAATTGAAGTGAGTGGCCTCAAGGGTTTTTGTATTGGAGGTGCTTGCGTTTCAAAAAAACATGCAAACTATATTATTAACCAAGATAACGCTTCAGCCATGGACATTGAGAATTTAATTGCTCATATACAAGAGACTATCAAAAAGAAACACAACATTGAACTTGAAACCGAAATAATAATCGTATGATTGCAGTTCTAATGGGTGGTTACTCTGCCGAGAGAGAAATTTCACTTTTGAGTGGAAAAGCTGTCTATGATGCCTTTTGTAAAAGTAAAGTAGACTGCTTTGCATTTGATCTTACTCATGATAATCTTGATGAGTTATGGTCAAAGGAATTTGATAAAGCATTTATAGTTCTTCATGGAAGAGGTGGTGAAGATGGCTTTATTCAATCTCAGCTTGAGAAAAATAATATTTCATATACTGGTTCTGACGCAAAGTCTTCAAGCCTGTGCATGGATAAAGCAGTAACCAAAGATTTATGGAGTAAACACAACCTGCCCCTCGCTGCTTCAATCGTTGCAGCAAAAGGTGAAAATCTGGACTCAATTACATTTCCACTCCCATGGGCTGTCAAACCCACCTTAGAGGGCTCAAGTATTGGTATTACTAAAGTAACGCATGAATCAGAACTTGATTCTGCGCTAAAAACAGCATTTATATATGGAAATCAAGCATTAGTTGAACAATGGATTGATGGTGATGAATATACTGTTTCAATATTAAATGATGATGCTCTCCCAAGCATAAAGATAATCTCAGATCATGATATTTATGATTATCATTCAAAATACTTCAGCAATAAAACCGAATACCTTTGTCCGTCAGATTTAAGTAAAGATCAAGAGCTTAATCTCCAAAAAATTGCGCTAAAAGCGTTTAATTTAACTGGCGCTTCGGGATGGGGAAGAGTCGATTTTATTCTTGATAAAGACAGAGTTCCTTTCCTACTTGAAATCAATACAGTTCCTGGAATGACATCTCATTCTCTTGTCCCAATGGCTGCAAAAGCATTAAATATAAGCTTTGAGGAGCTAGTAATAAAAATACTTAATGGCTAAAGAAAGAATAAACCGTCCTAAACAACAAAAACAACCACTAAAAAGTGTCTTAAGAAAAGTATTTAATAAACTGACTTACTTTCTTTTAGCTCTGTCAATAGTCTTTGCAATATATCTCATAGATCGCTCGAAATTATTAGAGCCTCATATCTCTTGGGAAATTGATGGAGAACTTACTACTCAAGCTTACATATATGATGATTTAATTAAACCACTTCTAAAGAATAAATACTTGCTAAATCTTAATCAAATTAAAAGTAAAGTTTCTGAAAACCCGTGGGTTTTAAATGTTGAAACCCAAAGAATTTTTTGGAACCGGATTAAGGTGTCGATTAAAAAACATGATATAGCAATGAGGTGGGGGTCTCAAGGTTACATTTCTTCCCAAGGTATATTATTTAAACCCAATCTAACTATCAATTCAAATGCGCCAATTGGATTAGTTGCCGAAGCAAGGGTTAAAAACTTTTATTACGATTTCACTCAATATCAATCAATTTTAGATCCTATCAAAATCTCTACTTTTGAGAGAAACTCTATTGATGAATTAACCTTAGACAACAACATTAAAGTTATTCTGGGACATCAAAAACAAAATAAACGCCTTGAGATATTTGTTAGGTCTTTTGAAAAATTAAAAAAATATAAAAAAATCAGAACGAGAGGTATTTTTGATATGAGATACCCTAATGGCTTTGCGTTGAGTTATTCGCCATTATGACTGCATAGCATAGAGCCAAACTAATTGACGTCCAAAAAATCGAAAAGAACGTCAGGATAAAATCTAAATAACTATTCCCAATTAATCCTAATAAAGTTATAAAAAGGAATGGAGCAATAAAATTGATTATAAAGATATTCAGTCGAGATCTAAATGATACTTGTATGCTCTTGTAAGGAACGTCATTCGCAATAGATATCAAATTAAGTGAAACGGGTATTAATAACAAGTATACGATTGGAAATAAGAAAGGTATAAACAAAGAAATTATTTGGCCCATAACCAGAGGAATGGACAAAAGAAGGAAGCGACCAAGCCTTAAATTGGGGATAACAATACCCAATTTACTAATTGAATTATTTCCCGATACAACTATTCGATAGAGATTCATTAGTAATGCTAAAGTTGCATAAATAAACATTAATAAATATATTAAAGGGAAGTTAACGTCATTCTCAAGCATTACTTTAGGGTTATAAGTAGAATTTATGATATCCATAAGTTCAGGCAATACAGTCACCAACGGTAAGCACATTAATATTGGAAAAATACAAGCCTCAAGAAGCTTCCTCCAATTAGAAAGTGAAAACGCTAAAGTCGCAAGGATAGTTTGGTTAATAGGAATATTTTTCATGATAAATTTGAATTGACTACATCAATTGTAATTGTTAATTTGTCGCCTGGTTGCAAAATATACCCTTCATTTAAGTCATTCCAAGCTCTAATTTCTGATACTTTTACTTTATATTTTTGAGCTATTAATGAGAGGTTATCACCTGTTTTAACCGTATATACTATTTTTTTTGTTATATCAATTCCAGTGCTTATTATTTTAGCTAGCTCTGTCTTATTTTTGTTCTCATTCAAAATAACAAGCTCTTTTCCAATTGAGAGTGGATCAGCAGGGACAATTTGATTCCATCTGACCAAATCGTTCACGGTTACGCCATACTTTAGAGCAATTTTCCATAAACTATCACCAGATACCACTTCGTAAACTACTTTTCCTGAATTTTTATTAGTATTTAATCTACTTTTTTCTCTTTGCGCTTCAGATAAAGAATAGTATTCTTCGGACTCTTTTGCCAAAGGAACAATCAAATAACTGTCCAATCGTATTAAGTTATTATTCAGCTCATTGACACTTTTAATTTGATCTATGGTTGTCTTATAGTTTTGAGCAATGAGACTCAAGGTGTCACCCTTTTTAATCTGGTAGCGCATCCAACTTATTTTGGGTCTATTGGACTGTTCAGATAAGTTATCATTAAATTGAAAGACTACCTCTTGAGGCAGCAAAATTGTATATGGAAGAGCTTCAGGTGTCGCCCATCTCTTTAATCCAGGATTAAATGAATAGATTTCATTAATACTTAAATCTGTCCACTGAGCGATTAATGCTAAATCAAACTGAGAGTCTAGTTGAATCGCCTCTAAAAAAGGCTTGTTTTCTATTTTTGATAGTTTCTGATTGTAAAGAGCCGGATCTTTAAGTACCGACCCTATTGCAAGTAGTTTTGGAACATATTTCTCGGTCTCTTTTGGTAAGTCTAAACTCCAGTAATCTATTTTTTTTCCTTGCTCAAGGTTTTTATCAATTGCCCTCTGAACCCTTCCTGGACCCGCATTATAGGCTGCGATTGAAAGAAGCCAATCACCATCAAACATCTTATTTAAATCTTTTAAATAGCGTATAGCTGCCTTTGTTGAGGCCAAAACATCCCTTCGATCTTCATGCCACCAATCTGCATCTAAACCATACATCCGTCCAGTTGAAGGAATGAATTGCCACAATCCCGTTGCTGTACCATGAGAGTATGAAAATGGATAGTAATCAGACTCTACAATTGGCAACAAAGCAATTTCAATTGGAACGCCCTGCCTTTCAGTTTCAGAAACGACAAGGTAGAGAAATGGCTTAGCTCTTTTTGAGATTGACGCTAAGTACTCAGGCTGAGTGCTTATCCAATCAATATGATTTTGAATTCTTGCATTCGAAGCAACATTAATTTCTTGATTATTTGCAATATAACTCCACAGATCATAGTCTTGTGAATATTGACTTGTGTTTGAAGATTGTGAATTAAAGCTAGCTAACTTATTGTTACTGTCAACTAATTCCTGACAGCCAGATAAAACTAAAACAATGAGTATAAGCGCGAATCTCACTTCTAAGATTTACTTGAGCATTCTGGAGAGTCAGGAGCTGCCTGACGCTTTTCCCATTCTTTAGGTGTGTAGGTATGCATAGCCAATGCATGTATATGTTGAAGTTCATCAACAAAAAGCTTATTGATAAAGCGGTGGCGATCAATGAGCCTCATCTCATCAAAGTCAGAGCTCACAACAACAATTTTGAAGTGTGATTCTGTAGCTGGACCTGAATGCTGACTAGATTCATTTACCACTTCACAGTGCTCTGGATTTAAAGCTAGCTCAAGTTGACTTTTTAAATGATTTTGCATGCTACTCATCAGCTGGACTCACAGTTGCATACTCGAAAGAATCAGAAAAAAAGTTCTCTTTCATGAGGTTGTTTTCTAGGCAACTTTTTACCGCCGCCTTCACCATTACAGGAGGTCCACAAGCATAAACTTCATAATCAGCTAAATTTTCAAAATCCTTCATAACCGTTTCATGAACATAACCAGACTCTCCACTCCAAGAACTATTAGGCTCTGATAATACTGGAATAAAATTGATGTTAGAGTAATTTTTACTCCAGTCTGATGGCAAATTTAAGTAAAAATCTTGCTCAGATCTCACTCCCCAATACAGGTGGATTATTCTAGATGAGTTGATTAGTATTAAATGCTCTATGATTGCTTTGATGGGGCCAAATCCAGTGCCGCCTGCAATAAATATAATTGGGCAGTCACTATCCTCTCTTAGAAAAAAACTACCCTTCGGTCCTTCAATTCTTAAGATCGTCTTTTCTGTTAAAGTATTGAAGACAAAGTTAGTAAACTGTCCGCCCTCAACCAAACGAACATGAAGCTCTAATAAATTTGAATTGACTGGTGCATTAGCAATAGAGAAGGCTCTAGGTTCAAAGTCTGGATGCTCAATGTCTAGATACTGTCCGGCCAAATATTGAAGAGATTGAGACCCTGGGATTTTTAATGTGAGCTGAACAACATCATGATTTAAATGATTAACCTCTTCAACACGACAAGGCATACTTCGGATCTGAATATTAGCCAATGAGTCGAGCTCATCTACTGAAATATATAAGTCGCTTTTTGCTTTGCACTGACATAGTAAAGCTATATTAGCATCCTCTTCTTCAGAACTTATAGCCTCTGGAGTCTCACCATCATATGAAATTTCACCGTTCAAGATAACCGCTTTACATTGACCACAAAACCCATTTTGACAGCCGTATGGAAAATTATAGCCATTTGAAAGAGCGCCATCTAATACAGATTCACCACCGCTTGACTGGAAAGATTTACCACTAACCTGGTTTAAAACTGTAAACATCGTTTAAGTGATACAAATATAAAGCTGATATTATAATGTAGGTCATAGAGAATTAAGCCTAGTATTGATATGACTATTGAGTCAAATAATTTTGTTTTATTTTTGATGGGGCCAACGGCTTCCGGGAAAACTGAATTTGCCATTGAGATTAGCAAAATCATCGACTCAACATTAATCAGTGTTGACTCAGCGTTGATCTATAAAGGCATGGATATAGGCACTGCAAAACCTGACAAGGAGACGCTTATAAATTTTCCTCATGAGTTGATAGATATTTGCAATCCAGAAGATAGCTTTTCAGTCACGGAATTTATTACTCTAGCAAAAAAACATATCAATACCGCTTTAAATAAGGGCAAGTTACCAATTTTAGTAGGAGGCACTTCGTTTTATTTTAATGCTTTAGAGCATGGCTTATCTTCACTTCCCGCCTCTACTGATGAATCTCGAAAACACTTTAATAATCTTTTACAAAAAATGGGGAGTGAAAAATTACACGAAGAGTTACAAGAGATTGATCTAAAATCAGCAGAAAGAATTCACCCTAATGATTCGCAAAGGATAACAAGAGCTCTCGAAGTTCACAAACTATCTGGTGAAACTCTAAGCGCACTTCAAGGCAATAAAAATCAAAACAAGCTAGATCTTAACATCAAAAAAATTGTGCTTATGCCTGATAGATCCTTACTCCATAAAAGAATTGAGGATCGATTTATAGAAATGATTAAAAATGGTTTTCTTGATGAAGTTAAATCACTAAGAAAAAACCAAAAACTTAATTTAGATATAGCATCTATGAGGTGTGTTGGTTACAGACAGGCATGGAATTATTTTGAAGGACTTTACTCTAAAAAAGAAATGGTAGAAAAAGCTATCGTAGCAACAAGACAGCTATGCAAGCGACAGTGCACATGGCTAAGAGATGAAAATAGTGCGTTAATACTCAAGCAAATGGATATTGATAAAGCAATCAATTATCTTCAAGAACGTGATGCTTAAACACTTCTCCTCTATTACTAAAATTATCAAACATATCAAAACTTGCACATCCTGGTGATAGAACAACTGCGCCTGATTCTGCTACCGCTTTAGATACTTCAACTGCTTCCTTCATTGACTCTGAAATTACTACCCAAGGTCCATCAATATGTCTAAAAAAATCAGAACTAGATTCACCAATTAAGACTACTGTCTTGACCTTTTGATTGATTAGTTTAAACATCTCTGAATAGTCTTCTTTTTTTGCAATTCCACCTAAAATTAAAACAAGATTTGTATACTTTGTATAAAGAGCATTAATTGCAGTTATGGTTGAAATCGCATTAGTTGATTTTGAATCATTATAAAAATCAACTTGGTTCATAGTAGACACAAATTCTAATCGATGAACCAGTCCTTTAAATTCAATTGCAGCCTCTTTCATAGTATTTATAGACAAACCAAATCGATACCCTAGAGTTAAAGAGGCAAGCATGTTTTCGATATTATGTTTTCCAACTACTAATAAATCATCACTTGTCATTAAAACTTTACTTTGGTGAAAAACTTCATAAAAATTGTCTTTTTTACTTGCAAAGAAATCGCACTTTGATTCATTCTTCTCAATTGAAAAGAAATTATCTCCACTAATGCCATTAACCTCAGGCTCATTGAGATTAATGATATTAAACATGGAATAGTCGTAAATTGATAATTTTGAAGAAATGTAATTACTGTAGCTAGAGTATCTATCAAGATGATCTGGCGATATATTTGTTATTACTCCGGCAAATAAATCCAGCTTATTAGTATAGTCAAGCTGGTAGCTCGAAAGCTCAACTATATATAGCTCTGCATCATCACTTATACACTCCATTACAGGATTTCCAATATTCCCACAAATATAAGTTTTCAATGAGCTTGCAAGTGCCATTTCACCCAGTAATTGGGTAACAGTTGACTTTCCATTTGAGCCTGTAATACCAATCATCGGAGCCTTCACATATCTCCCAAATAATTCAATATCACTTATTATTGATATATTTTTTGCACGGATCCACCGAACAATTGATTCTGATCCAGCAATTCCAGGACTGATGATGACCTCTGAAATATCCTCCAATAAAGATTCACTCCAATCTCCAAAATAAAAATCATGAAGTAAATTTTCATTTTTACAAATTTGTAACATGGGTGGGTCTTGTCGGGAGTCCGCAATCCGAAAAGAAATATTATTTCTAATGAAAAAACGAGCTACTGAGAGACCTGTAACCCCCAAACCTAAAATAAGTTTCATGAAAACCTTGTGTTTTCGACCAAAATTGACTATATTTTACACTTTTACTTTACTATTTTATTATGCCAACAAATGTTCAAACAACCTCTAGTTCGATTGTCATTAATCGTACACTAAGAAATACTTACCAGCTTCTTTCTGCAACGCTTTTATTCAGTGGACTCATGGCTTATCTATCGATGTATCTCAATTTACCATATTTTGGTCTTTTGATAACCCTCGGCGGATACTTTGGTCTATTGTTTCTAGTTACAAAACTTAGAAACTCTGCCTCTGGAATTTTGGCTGTCTTTGCTCTCACAGGGTTTATGGGTTTAACCCTAGGTCCTATTATAGGCGCCTACACAACTGCTTTTTCTAACGGAGCAGAGCTTGTTGCAATGGCTATGACTGGAACTGCTGCTATTTTTCTATCACTATCTTTTTATGCACTTGTATCACAAAAGGACTTTAGTTTTTTATCTGGCTTTTTAACGGCTGGNATTGTGGTTGCATTTTTAGCTGGCATNGCAGCGTACTTTTTTCAGATCCCTGCTTTATCTTTAACTGTTTCAGCTGCATTCATTCTTCTAATGAGTGGGCTGATCTTGTTNGAGACTAGTAATATCATCCATGGTGGTGAGACNAACTACATCATGGCTACAGTTACGCTGTATATTTCTATTTATAACTTATTCTTAAGCCTNCTTCACCTTTTAGGTGTTTTCTCTGGCAATGACTAGTGATAGATAGCGATGGATATCGCGCTAACGTAGGTATTGTAATTACTAATGAAAAAAAGCAGATACTCTTAGCAAAGCGNTTTAAACAAGACGGATGGCAACTTCCTCAGGGTGGAATCGATAAAGATGAAACTGAGATAGATGCTCTCTATAGAGAGCTTGAGGAGGAAGTTGGCCTCTATCCTGCGCAGGTCACTCTAATTGCAAAAACTCCAAAATGGCTCCGTTACGATTTACCCTTAGAACATATCAGAAGAAGTCAAAAACCAACCTGTATTGGTCAAAAACAAGTCTGGTTTTTGTTAAAACTAGACTCAAGTGATGACAACATCTCTCTNAATCTTCACGATGATATTGAGTTTGATGACTGGAAGTGGGTAGACTACTGGAGTCCAGTCGATGAAGTCATAAATTTTAAAAGAAATGTCTATGAGGATATGTTGAAAGCACTAGCACCAATACTTTTTGATAATGAACATAGCATACCTACTGAACTATCNAGACCATTACAATTCAGCGCCATTAAATTATAGTTGAGATAAACTTTTTTTAATGATCCCGACTGGGGTCATAATGTGNTCTTCTATAAGCTTAGAAACAGCCTTTTTATCTCTCTCAAGAGCCAAAATCATAAGAGCCGCATGTTCGTTTTGATTAATTTTAAGTGTCGCTATATTGGAAACATTCTCCCTTAGCCACAAACTTCGATATCTCTTTGATTTTTCAATAAGCGAACTTCTTATTTGAAAAAGTCGTGGNGACATGCATCCAGCGACTAAAGCTTCATGAAAATCACCATGCCGACTTTGCCACTCATCAATATCNAATTTTTCTTTTTTGCTATATTTATTCAATCTGTGTGATGCTGCTATCAAATTTGCNTCCCAATAGTCATCACCTTTATCAATAGACATTTCAATACAAAGTGATTCTATCTTTGCTCTTGTCTGATAAATATCTGTCATGTCTTCTATTGATATATCACTTACATAGAAGCCTCTTTGATTTTTTGAAACCACTAAGTCATTAGCCATCAATTGAGACAAGGCTTCTCTGAGTGGACTTGTTCCGACATTATATTTTTCTTTTAATGTTTTAATGTGCAGTTTCTGCTTAGGCAGAAACTCACCTGAAATAATGTCATTTTTTAATGAATCTAGTATTTGAGCNGCTGTATTTTGCCTAGAATTTTTCATGTAGTATTTATTTTTTATATGATTAATAATTAATAAAAAGTTGATACGATAAAAAACTGTTATAAATTGAATTTTATCACGAATGTAGTTATAATGTCAAAATGTCGACATTTTAAAATAGGAATTGTATGAGTCAATCATTAACAAAATTTAACTGGCAAGACAGTATGTTTTTAGAAGGTCAGCTGAGCGGCGAAGAAAAACTTATCCGCGATACAGCTCACGATTACTGTCANGAGCATTTAGCGCCTCGAGTGCTGATGGCCAATAGAAATGAAACGTTTGACCGTGAAATTTTGAACGAGCTGGGAGAACTTGGCCTGTTAGGCTCAACTCTGCCTGAAAAGTATGGCGGTAGTGAGGTCAATTATGTCAGCTATGGTCTTATTGCTCGTGAAATTGAACGTATTGATAGTGGCTATCGCTCANCAATGAGTGTTCAGTCTTCCCTTGTAATTCACCCGATATATAGTTATGGCACTGAAGAACAAAAAAGTAAATATCTGCCAAAACTGCTGAATGGTGAGTGGGTTGGTTGTTTTGGTTTGACTGAACCAAACTCTGGTAGTGACCCCGCTTCAATGTCTACAAGCGCTAAAAAGGTTGAAGGAGGTTACTGTCTAACCGGCAATAAAATGTGGATTACCAATTCACCCATTGCAGATGTGTTTGTTGTCTGGGCAAAGTTAGATGGTGTAGTCCGAGGTTTTATTCTTGAAAAGGGCATGAATGGATTGTCGGCACCTAAAATAGAAGGTAAATTCTCACTGCGAACCTCTATTACTGGAGAAATCGTAATGGACAATGTTTTTGTGCCTGATGAGAACTTTTTTCCAGATATTAGCGGCCTTGCAGGTCCATTTGGCTGCTTAAATAAAGCCCGTTATGGTATCGCTTGGGGGGCACTAGGTGCTGCTGAATTCTGTTATCAGTCAGCACGAAACTATACCTTAGAACGAAAACAATTTAATCGTCCTTTAGCCAGCAACCAACTTATTCAAAAAAAACTTGCCGATATGCTAACTGAAATTAGTCTTGGATTGCAAGGCTGCTTGCAGATGGGTCGCCTAATGGACAATGATCATTGCCCTGTTGAGCTCATTTCAATGATGAAGCGTAATTCCTGTGGAAAGGCTTTAAATATTGCCCGTATTGCTAGAGATATGCACGGGGCATATGGAATAGCCGACGAATACCACATTATTCGCCATATGATGAACCTTGAAACAGTTAATACTTATGAAGGCACTCATGATGTCCACGCGCTCATCTTGGGCAGAGCGATTACTGGTATACAAGCTTTTTTCTAATGGCAGGAGCACTTGAAGGAATCAAAGTTATTGACTTGAGCCGTATTTTAGCTGGCCCATGGGCTTCACAGATGTTGGCTGATTTTGGTGCTCAGGTTATTAAAATAGAGCGACCCAACAAAGGCGACGATACAAGGTATTGGGGACCTCCATTTATCAAGGAGAAAACCTCCACTCAGCCTCCTCAGGCAGCCTACTTCCACTCTACCAATCGCAATAAACAATCTATTGCAATTGATATACAACATAAAACTGGTCAACAAATTATCAAGGATTTGGTGAAAAATGCCGATGTCTTTATTGAGAATTTCAAAGTTGGTGCTCTCGCAAGATATGGTCTTGATTATCCTAAATTGAAATTACTTAATCCGAATTTAATTTACTGTTCCATTACGGGTTTTGGCCAAACTGGGCCTTCATCAGAGAGGGCCGGATACGACGCTATGATACAAGGTGAGGGAGGACTGATGAGTATCACTGGCGTGGCTAATGGAGAGCCAATGAAAGCAGGAGTCGCACTTACTGATATAATGACTGGTCTCTACTGTAGTAACGCAATACTTGCAGCTTTGATGGCACGCAACCATATTGATAAAGGACAATATATTGATATCGCTTTGTTAGATGTTCAAGTAGCTA
>PASI01000024.1 GCA_002711905.1 Thiotrichales bacterium | reverse complement strand
AGAAGAGAAGTAGAAAAAATTCTGTTAAATAATCGCTTTATGGAGGCTGTTGACTCTGCTGCTTCGGTTGGAGATGCAACTGATGCAGACGCATACCTTACAGATTGGCATAATGAAGTCATTGAAATAGGAGATGGAGATATAAAAGAGCCTGTCGAAAAAAAAGCGGCAGAGCTCGAAGCTGAGTTCACTGAGGAAATACTTTTAAGCTACGTCAATAACGCTGGCTATAAGCCTTAAATTAGCTTGTATATCTACCATGTAAAAATTTCAATGTCTCTCTAACTTTTGCCTCTTTTAGGAGATATCTGATAATGGTATCTGGAGAATCTAACAATTCAGCATAGTCAAGTTCAGCGGGTTTTTTTGAAACCTTATTATTAAAAACTACAGAGACAGTTGCCCAGTGTCTACTTAACTTGTAAAAACCAAGCTTTTCCTCAAGCTGAGCCAACTTATCACTCAAATACACATCATCATTAAGTAGAAGTCTTTTTGAGTCAATATTTACAACACCATTAACATGACTTGCAGCTCTATGCTCCAATGCGAACTCAACCAGAACCATGCTCTCACGATGTGCAATAGCGACAACTTCATCTTTTTTAGATTGATCATGGTGTATTAAAGTACCTTCAGTATCATTAAAGTTGTTTTTTGCGATAATGGGGGTTTTAGTTTTTAATGATGCTTTAATTGCTCTTGGATGAATCACTCTGGAGCCCTCATCTGCCATTGCAAGCATCTGATTAACACTGATTGATTCTAGGTAGCTTGAACCCTCAACCTGTCTTGGATCACAATTAGCTATACCATCAACATCAGAAAAAATTTCAACTTTTTCAGCTCCTAAAGCAGAAGCTAAAGCAACAGCTGATGTATCACTTCCACCTCTTCCAAGAGTACGAATATCTCCCTTATCGTTTACGCCTTGAAAGCCAGCTACTACTGCAATAAATCCATTATCAAGGGCCTCAACAATTCGTTCAGGATTAATATCTAAAATTTCAGCATTACCTGCATTGTCATCAGTAAGAATTCCAGATTGCCTTCCATTAAAAGATTCAGCGGGCATTCCGTTATGACTAAGAAGGTGAGAAAAATAAGCAGAACTGAGCGTCTCTCCAACACTCATTACAAGGTCCAATTCTCTAGGATTAATATTGTGTCCTACACCCCTAAGAAGCGCAACAAGGGTATCCGTAGCATATGGCTCACCTTTACGCCCCATAGCAGAAACGACAACCACAATCCTCTCTCCAGACTTGTGGTAATTCTTAATATGCTTTAAAGCATGCGAACGACAATCTTCATCTCTAAGACTTGTGCCGCCAAATTTCATAACTATAGGTGCCAAATTCTTCGCCATTAAGTTGTTAAAAAGGCGCCATTATAGCCTTTGCAAGCCTACATAGCAAATTTGAATAGATATAGTTAAATCTACAATTTAAGAAAAATAAATTCTAAATATTGAATGTTTGTTTTATTCCATCAAGAACAAAGTCAACTGAAACCATTATCAGCAAGATCCCCATTAATCTTTCAATAGCGATTAATGCTCTATTACCTAATTTTCTTCCTAATACTTCTGATGAGATCAATATAATTCCAGTTATTAAACAAGCAACAAATACAACGAGAGTCCACTCAGCCCATCTATTTGGCTCTCTCGCCATAAACAATATAACTGCTGCTATCGCTGACGGACCAGCAAGCATTGGAACAGCAAGTGGAACAACAAGAGGCTCTGTTTTCTCATTGTGGCTAAACATAGGCTTTGTTCCAGGGAAAATCATCCTTATAGCAATAATGAATAGTATTATTCCTCCAGCAATTCCCAGCGAAGATTGTTCAATTTCCAACAACTGAAGAATATATCTACCAACAAACATAAAAAATAACAAAATTATTAGGGCAATTAATAATTCACGAATAATTATTATTCTTCGTCTTTCAGTTGGAATATTTTTAAGAATGCTAAGAAATACTGGAACATTTCCAATAGGATCCATAATGATTAATAATAATAAAATTGCAGCTAATACAGTCACTTAAAAGTTTCCTTTATAATAAATGAAACAGGCAATTTTATAGGAATAGATTTCTAATAAAACAGTATTTAGAATTATCAAATCTAGGTCTCAGCTAATTAAAAACCAAGAAAAGAAGAAATTACATTGCAATTAAATCTTCAAAGGGTGATAATTTATTTATCTGTTGTGTTCGTGCTTGATTTATTTCCCTGAGCCGATTATGTATAGAAAAGGAGATGAGATTGGTTGCTTTTGTGTATGCCCACCTTGAAGTGGGAAACCTACGGTAAACATCGAACTTCCGCCTTGAACCAGAATGGTTCAGGACCATGTCAACACGGCACAACGGACCCTCTAATCTAATTCTAAATAACCATTCTTTCTTTTTATGTACTGCTAAAATTAGTACATATTTAAATAAAGTGACGAATGAAAGAACTTCGAAAAAAACTTAGAGTCATTAGAAAGTCAATCGATACGCCCACTCGAAAAAAGAAAGGCAAAAAACTGCTATTTCAATGCCAAAAAAATGCCATTTTTAGAAATGCAAAACATATTGCAATTTTCACTCCCAATGATGGTGAAATTGAAACTATTGACACAATAAATTTTTTAACTCATCAGGGTTACTTTGTTTATTTACCTATTCTTGTTGGAGAAAAACTAAAGTTTGCAAAGATGGGTAAACTTTACAGAAAAAATAGGTTTGGCATAGATGAGCCAATCTTTAGTCCTCTTCTAGGGGCCCACAAAATGGATATCATTCTGATGCCTCTTGTTGGATTTGATAAAAATAAGAACCGACTTGGAATGGGGGGAGGCTTCTATGATAAAACTCTTAGCTTTCACAGTAAATTAAAGAATTTTCGAGTGCCAAAGTTATTTGGATTGGCATTTGATGCTCAAGAAGTGAATCGTCTTTCCTCTCAACCTTGGGATGTTCCAGTTGACGGAATAGTGACTCCAACGCGATTTATTCGATAGCTATTTTTTACTCACTTTACCCAAGGCTTGTCTTTGAAAAAAGGATTTTAGGATGGGTGTTTCATCGATTAAATTCATTCCGTAGCCCCTAAGCCACCTTATTGGCTCATTATTCTCCTTGTAGATCCAGTCAAGTCCTGTCATCGTCTTTGACATCATTTCATTATCAAGCCTTCTTGCTCTTGCATACTTTCGAAGAACATGAAAGTCTCCCAGAAGTTTGTCATTGTTTTCGACTAACTGTTTGCTGAGTTCAATGACATCAGAAAACCCCAGGTTTGCTCCTTGGCCTGCTAATGGATGAATGTTATGAGCTGCGTCACCGATTAACGCCAGATTTGCACGAACATACTCTTTTGCAGTTCTTGATACCAAAGGAAAACTTTTTTTACTGCTTTCAAGCTCCAAAACTCCAAATTGATACTCTGATGCCTCAGATAGCATCTTACTAAATATTGTTTTATCTTTTGTTTCAAGCTCATTTGCAAGTGTCTCTTTACATGACCAAACTATTGAAGCCTGATGATCTGATAGTGGCAAAATAGCAAGAATACTGTCTGATAAAAATCTTTGCCAAGTCGTATTCATTAAAGGTTTTTCACTCACAATATTGGCAATAATTGCTTTTTGATGATAATCATGCTCTGTGACTTGAATCTCTGTCAAGTCTCTTACTTTAGAGCGAGAACCATCTGCTCCAACCAAAAGTTTACAAGAGTGGCTTTCACCATTTTCTAGGTTTACGGTATATCCGATATCTGTTTTTGTTAATCCAACTAATTTTGCATTAATCATGCTGACTTTAGATTGGTCAATGGCATTAAATAGTACAGATTGAATTAGATCATTTTCTACAATATAGCCTAAGTATTTAATACCTTCATCTTTTGCATAGAAATTGAGATGACCATGTGAATTTTGATCCCACACTTTGGTGGCACTAAATCCTTTTTTTCTTTGAATCTTATCCCATACATTAATTGAACTTAAAAAGTCCTGGGTAGATGGCGTAATTGCGCTTACCCTTGTATGAAATGAGTCATTTATAGTTGGATTACAATCATTTGGATCAATAATTGCAACACTTAAATTCATTTTTTTTGATAGTTCAACAACTAATGAGAGTCCAATCATGCCACCACCAACTATGATGACATCAAATTTTTTCAATTACCCTTCCCCAGCAATTGTCATTTCACTTATCAAGGTTGTGCCCACTTTAAGATTACTTCTTTGATCAAAATCATTGCCCACATAGACGATATTTTTAAGCATATCTTTTAAGTTTCCAGCTATTGTAATTCCAGAAACTGGGTATTGAATCTCTCCACTTTCTACCCAAAAACCGCTTGCGCCTCGAGAATAATCACCAGTTGTAGCATTAACACCGTGTCCCATCAAGTCAGTAACAATAAGGCCTTTTTTCATATCCTTGGTTAACTCTGTAAGCCCACCATCATAATTGGAATCAACTCGACAATTGCTCACTCCGCCAGCATTTGCAGTAGTCTGTAAGCCAAGCTGATTGGCAGAGTATTGACCCATCATGTAGGTTGAAACTATTCCATTTTTTACAAAAAACTGCTTAGATTTTAAAACACCGTCTAGGTCAAACGCTCTTGATCCAAGTGTTTTAGCTTTTAATGGATCTTCAAATATACTAATTGACTCATTGAGAACAACTTTATCTATTGAGTCTAGTAAAAAAGAGGTTTTTTTAAATTGTCTTGAACCGCTAAGAGCCCCAAGAAGTTGAGAAAACAAACCCGAGGATTGTCTTGGTATAAATATAACTGGACATTTCTGAGATTTCAGATTACGTGAACCAAGTTTTTCTTGCGCTAGACTTGCTGCCTTGAGACCAATTTTAGAAGGACTCATTAAATCATTTGAATCTAATGCAATTGAATATTCATAAGCAGTCTGCATTTCAGAGTCTCTTTTAGCAATCAAAGAGCAGTGAAGAGAGTGCTTGGTATTTCTTATACTTGTAACCAATCCATTGGAATTAGCGTAATAAGTTTCGCCCTCATAACTTGACAACTCAGCGCCATCTGAGTTATCAATTTCATTCTGTTCAAGTGCAATTTGTTCACACTCTTTGGCAATATCTATACTCTGTTTAGCCTCTAATTTCCATGGATGATAAAGATCCAAATCAGGGGCCTCCCATGCCATCCTATCTTTTGGCGCTAAACCATTAAATGGATCCTCTTGAGTATATTTTGCAATCATACAGGCTGAATCGATAGCCTTTTGTAAGCTTTCCTTACTAAGATCAACACTAGTCGCTTGACCCTTATTCTTACCAAAATAGACACTGACATCAAAACTCGTATCCAAGTGATATTGCAGTGTTTCAACATTTGACAGTCTAACAGCAGTTGAAACACCAGAGCTCTTTCCAATAAAAAATTCAAAATCGGTCGCTTTATTTTGTTTAATTAGGTCTATGACTAATTGCGTTGTCTGTTCTAGTGAATTCATAATGCTGAATTATACTAAGTGACTGATATTAATTGAGGCTTCAATGAATGCTTTTTTCATCCCTTAGCTTTATCAGCAATCACCTTGTGTTGAACTTCAAGAAGATGAAGCCTTCGGTTATCTGTTTTTAGAACTTTGAATTGGAACCCATGAAGATTGATTTCACTCATTTGCTCTGGCAAATAGCTAAAGCCAGAAATAACTAATCCGGCAACAGTATCGTAATCATCACTAGCAATGTTTGAATCAAAAAATTCATTAAACTCCATCAATGTTGTGTTGGCTTGAAGCAAATATCGACCATCTCCATAGTCTATGATGTTATCTTCCTCCTTATCATGTTCGTCTTCAATTTCTCCAACAATTTGCTCTATAACGTCCTCTAGAGTTACTAGACCAGCTATTTCACCATACTCATCAAGCACAATTGCCATGTGAGATTTATTTTGCTGAAACTCTCTAAGCAAAGCTCCCAACGGCTTACTTTCAGGAACCGACAAAGCATCTCGAAGATACTCTCTGTAGTTAAACTCATCATCTTGATTTTGTGCTAAATGTGCAAGTAAATCCTTAGCTAAAACAACACCCAAAATTGAGTCTTGCTCTTCGTTATGAATTGGAAATCTTGAATGGGATGAGGCCACCATAATCTGAAGAAGATTTTTTGTAGTTGCTTCCGAGTTAATCATGATCATTTTTGAGCGTGGAACCATGACATCACGCACTTTTAAACTTTCAACTTGCAAAGCTCCTTCAATAACTGACCTACTGTAAGGGTCAATTACAAGATTCTCTTCAGCCTCCTCTAGGGCTTTCATTAGTTGTGCTCTTGGTTTTAAAGTTTTAGGAAAAAACTTATCAAATAACTTAAAAAATGATTTACTCGGAGGTTTGTCTTCGCTCATATAATTATTAAATGTGTTATAGGTATTCTATTTTACCTTGAATTAGGCTTTTTTATTGCCTTGCATTGCTTTGCCCAGAGCTGCTCTTTCTTTGCGAACTTGTTTTGGATCTGCGATGAGGGGTCGATATATCTCAACTCTATCTTTTTCTCTAAGAACCGTCTCTAAAGTTGCAAATTTTGAAAAAATACCTACCCTATCTTTGGAGAGGTCAATCTCCTCAAAAGTATCGAGAATTCCTGATGCCTCAACTGCCTCTTTAAGTGTAGTCCCTTTTTCTACTTCGATACTAATAAGGCTTTGCTTTTCAGCTAAGGCATATGCCACCTCAACTATCATAGATATCGCTCATTGTTTGCGCATCATTAAAGTCAAGCTGTCCCTCATAAATTGCTCTCCCAGTAATAGCGCCGATGATCCCATGATGAGTATTTTTAAGAAGTGCTGTTATATCATCTAGATTAGTTATCCCCCCAGAGGCAATGATTGGAATAGATGTTTTTTTAGCAAGATTCGCAGTCGCTTCAACATTAACACCTTGCATCATTCCATCTCTCGCAATGTCAGTATAAACAATCGAACTAACTCCATACTGTTCATATTTTTTTGACAGTTCTACAACATCTATATCTGTTTGCTTTGCCCAACCATCTGTAGCAACAAGACCATTATTCGCATCAAGACCCACAATAATTTTATTTGGAAACTCATCACAAAGCTTTTCCACAAAATCTGGATGAGTGACTGCCATGGTTCCAATAATGAGATAGCTTATACCTGCTTCGATGTATGCACTTGCAGTCTGTAGATCACGAATACCTCCCCCAATTTGTACTGGGAGATCTGGAAAAGACCTAGTAATCTCATTGACACAGTCTGCATTAACGGGTTTCCCTTCAAATGCACCGTTAAGGTCAACCAAATGCAGTCTTCTTGCTCCCTCAGCTACCCATTTGGAAGCCATCTCAGTCGGATTATTTGAAAAAACAGTTGTATCCTCCATAATTCCTTTACGGAGTCGGACACATTGACCATCTTTTAAGTCAATCGCTGGAATAATAATCATAGGAATATTTATTTAGCTGATAAGTTTAATTTGTGAGTGTAATTATACGCTATGCTCTACAAACAGGCGCTATATAAGAATCAATAGCATGCTAACTACACCGGAAGAAGCTCTTCAAGACTCCATCGAGGCTTAATGGTTATTTCATAATTTTGATTACTTTGACCCGCAACAAATCTATAGTGTCCTGCTAAAGCAATCATCGCTCCATTATCCGTACAAAAATCTAGTGCAGGATAATAAACACTTGCATCAATCTCCTTTGTCATCTCATTTAAAGATTCACGCAGTGACAAGTTGGCACTAACGCCACCTGCCACTACTAAGGTTTTATATCCTGTTTGTTTAAGAGCTCTGTTACATTTTATTGTTAATGTTTCAGTGGCTGCCACTTCGAATGCCTTGGCAATATTGGCTTTCTCTTTAGGGAAATCAATGAATGTGTTTCTTGCAAATGTCTTTAGACCACTAAAACTAAAATCGAGTCCTGGCCTGTCGGTCATTGGCCTTGGAAAAGTAAATCGACCCTTGACACCTTTTTTTGCTAGATTTGCCAGAGCGGGGCCACCGGGATAACCCAAGCCGAGTATTTTAGCGGTTTTATCAAATCCTTCACCCACTGCATCATCGAGGGACTCTCCCAGAATCTTATATTCACCAATTCGAGGAACATCTACAAGCAATGTATGGCCACCAGAAACTAAAAGTGCTACAAAAGGAAATTCAGGCCTCTCTGGCTCTAAGAGCGGTGCTAAAAGATGTCCCTCCATATGATGAACACCCAATGCTGGGATACCTAAACCCCATGCTAAGCTCTGGGCAATTGATCCGCCCACTAAAAGTGCTCCCGACAAGCCTGGTCCAGCAGTATATGCAATGCCAGTAAGCTCATTTAATTTGATTCCACTCTCATTAAGGGCTTCTTTAATCAAAGGTATGGCTCTTTGAATATGGTCTCTAGAGGCTAGCTCTGGAACAACACCACCATATTCTGCATGAAGACTTACTTGGGAAAATAGCTTATGGGAAATTAGGCCATCCTTGCTTGTGTAAATCCCAATTCCAGTTTCATCACAAGAGGATTCAATCCCCAAAGTAATAAGATTTTTACTAGCCACCTACTGTCTCACCTAAATAAACTTTTTTCACTTCTTCATTGGCCAAAATTGCATCTTTTCCACCCTGTGCTATGATTTTTCCAGCACTTAAAACATAAGAATGATTACACGTATCAAGCATTTCCCTGTAGTTGTGATCAGTAATTAATATCCCAATTCCTTTATCTCGTAGTTGATAAATTATTTCTTGAATATCGCCAACTGAAATTGGATCGATCCCTGCAAATGGCTCGTCTAATAAAATGAACTTTGGATCCATCGCCAAGGCTCTAGCTATTTCGACCCTTCTTCGCTCGCCACCCGATAAAGTAATGCCTTTGATGTGGCGAACATGCTCAACCTTAAATTCTGATAATAGCTCTTCGAGTCGAGCTGGCCTATCCTTTTTAGATAATGATTTGTTCATTTCTAAAACCGCCATGATATTATCTTCAACGCTTAACTTACGAAATATTGAAGGCTCCTGAGGAAGGTAGCCAAGCCCTAGCTTTGCGCGTTTATGCATTGGCATATGACCTATGCTTTTATTATCCAGAGTCACTTCACCTTTGCTTGATCTTACAAGNCCACAAGTTATATAGAAGCAAGTTGTCTTGCCCGCACCGTTAGGGCCAAGTAAGCCAACAATTTCCCCACCTTTAACAGAAAATGAGACATCATTAACAACCTCACGACGTGCATATTTTTTATAAAGGTTTTTAACTTCTAACTGATGATTTAACATTCTCTTACAGCGCCTATGTGATGGAAACTATCTTACCCTAAATGTANTCAATATGCATGGAGCTATAGACCTCTTTAACGCCTTCTGGTGTTGAAACCCTAAGAGCCCCAAATTCACTAATTCCATCAACTTCACCTTCAAAAATACCGCTTGATTCCTTTGATCTAATTTTGACACCTTTGAGCATGTCGTAATCAGNCCACTCTGAATGAAGACTAGAGAGGCCATTGATCTCAAAATCCTTCGACATAGCTAATATATTCTTGATAAATGAAGCGGTCAATATATCCAAGCTAGGTAATTTTTGTACGATTTGCGATAAATCAGTCCAGGGCGCATCAATATTAATTTTTTNATCCAACTGATAATTGACACCCACTCCAATGACTACGTACTGAACCCCTTTATGAATATTATTTTCCATCAAAATACCTGCTAACTTTTTAGTCTTAAAATAAACATCATTAGGCCATTTAATTTTTAAGTCATAGAGTTGACATTCTGCTTCTATGGATTTAATGATTGCCATTCCAATAACTAGACTGAGACCATTTAGATTGGTATCAACACTAAAACTTTTGCGCAGTGAGAAAAGAATACTGCCATCTTTTTGTGAGGCCCAGTCTCTTCCATGTTGACCTTTTCCACTAGTTTGCTCCCTAGCAANACAAAGCTGNGTTCGATTTGAATGAGGCGTATCTGATAAAAAAGAACTTGTGCTTTCTATTGAATCAAAAAAATGACAATCAATATCATCATCTAGTAGCTTCTTCAGAGAAGAATAATGATCCATGTTAACAAGAAGATAATTAATGAGATTAAAACTGCTGCTGATGCTACATCTTTAGCAAAACCTGAAAGTTCATGCTGTTCAAGGCCGACTCGATCAACAACTGCCTCAATAGCAGAATTTAACATTTCTACAATTAAAACTAAGAATACAGGAAAAATAAGAAGTACTTTTTCGATNGAAGATTCACCAAGACAGTAACCAATTGGAACTAAAAATACGGNTAACCAAACTTCCAGTCTAAAGGCATATTCTGATTGATAACATGCCTTTAAACCTTTTGCAGAATAGATAGAGGCAGACCAAAGTTTTTTGATGCCAGTCGGTTTTTTATTTTCTATCATATAATTTGCNTCCAAAAGAGACTCGTCAGGCAAGTCANAATAGTTTGTTAAAATATTAATATCGATTTTACAATAAAAAAATTTAGTGGTTGATTATGAAAATTGCATTGGGTGTTGAATATTTTGGGAAGGATTTTCATGGCTGGCAAGTTCAAACATCTGACCTTCGAACTGTCCAGAGTTGTGTTGAATTGGCTTTAACAAAAGTAGCGAACCATCCTGTGCGTGTATTTTGTAGTGGAAGGACGGACTCTGGTGTTCATGCCATCGAGCAAGTTATTCATTTTGAAACTTCAGCAATTAGAACAGAAAGGGCATGGCTTTTTGGAGGGAATGTTAACCTTCCTAGTGATGTCAACTTTAAATGGGTAAAGCAGGTGAGTGATGACTTTCATGCAAGGTTTAGCGCTTATGCCAGATCCTATGAATATAAGATCCATCATAATCCTGTTCGATCATCCCTTAAAGGGGATTATTTTTTGTGGGAGCCAAGACCTTTAGATATCAGCAAGATGCAAACAGCTGCCGCCTTACTGGTTGGCAAACATGATTTTTCATGCTTTAGAGGAAGTTTGTGTCAGGCAAAGTCCCCAATTAAAACGATAGAGNACATCCAAATTGAATCATTTAAGGATGAGTTGATTATAAGTATCAAGGCGAATGCCTTCCTCCATCACATGGTTCGAAATATTGTTGGAACCCTTTTAAAAATAGGAAGGGGTGAGANAAATGTTGAATGGATGTCATTGGTATTGGCAAGTAAAGATCGAAAAGAGGCAGGCCCAACCGCAGAACCACAAGGGCTCTACTTCATAAAGGCCTTCTATCAAGAGATTTAATTACACTATGACGCCCGCGTCATCAATATCCTCTACTTGCTCTTCTTCCTGCGCTTTTTGATGGATTTCTAGCTCCTGCCAAACGAACTTCAANGCATCCGCTCTTAAGTCAAAAAATCGATTTTCACCATAACGTTTTTTAAATCCTGATCGAAATAATTCAGCNTCTAGTCTTTCTGTTCTAGCAAAAAGTATCTCGACTCCCGATTTTGAACAACCTTCCACCAAATTTGATAATACTTGTTCACCNCTTGCATCNACNTGAACAATCGATGCCACATCAACAATGACATACTTCAGTTCATCAGTATTTTTAGCAATTAATGCGAGTAACTTTGTTTCAAAATAAGCAGCATTTGCAAAGTAAAGNGAACCNCTCCACTTAGCNACCTTAACNGATTGACTTNCNTCAANNGATTCATCAGCNAATCTTGANGCAATAATTGANCCATGNTCNACTGATAACTCNGNAAAGTTNGGNTCCATCGTTCTGTAAAGNAACAAACCTAGAGACAAAATGATTCCAAAGGCAATTCCATTCTCAAGATGAGGTGCAAAAGTTAGTGTCATGACGAAAGTTAATAAACCAACCAAACCATCATGTTTTTCAACTTTCCATGCACGCCTTAGTGGAGAGAAATGAATCAGATTTACAACAGCCATTAGAATAATTGCTGCGAGAGTGGCCTGGGGAAGATGGTAAAGTAATGGCGTTAACCAAACGATGGTTAGTCCCACAATAATAGCGGTAATGACCGATGAAAATCCGGTCACAGCTCCTGCTGTCAAATTGACTGCTGAACGCGAAAAAGAACCTGAAACCGCATAACCCTGAAAAAAACTTGAGGTGACGTTTGACAACCCCTGACCAATTAACTCTTGGTTAACATCTAAGCGCTGCTTCGTTGTTGCAGCCATAGATTTGGCAACGGAAATGGCTTCCATAAAACCAATTAATGAAATTGTTATTGCATAAATAAATAAGGTTCCTACAGCATTAAAATCAAATCTTGGCGTCTTAAAACTAAACAATCCATCAATGTTTATTGAGCTAACTATAGCGCCTCCCATAGCCTGATAGTCCATCAGGAATGATGCTACTGTTGAAAGAACTGCTACAGACAATATAGCTGGAAATCTTGGCAAAAAACGCTGAAAAAATACAATGCCTATGACCCCACTAATAGCCATAGCTATGGTTGGCAAGTGAGTATGAAAAACTGCAGCCTCAAAAAGTCTCGCTATTGTTTGATAACTCTGATCCGCATTACAAATTGTATGCAGCCCATTAGCATCTACCGACTCAATTCTTTCAATGATAGTCAATGGCTGACAAGCACTCACCCAGTCAGTATCGTTTGAATTAATTACTCTTATACCAAAAACCTTAGGGAGTTGAGAAGCACCAATAATGATTGCTGCAGCATTTGTAAAGCCTGTAACAACCGGAAGTGAGAGGAAGTTAATGACAAACCCTAATCGAAGGATGCCTAAAAAAAACTGAAATAAACCAACAATTAAAGCCAGTAGTGCGGCGTATACTGCGTAACTCGATGGATCCGTTACGATTTCACCAAGCGCTGCAGCGGTTAACAAGGAAACAACAGCGACCGGCCCAGTTGACAGTTGCCTTGATGAGCCCATCAAAGCACCAATTAGAACAGGCAAGAATGAAGCATAAAGACCATATTGCGGACCTAAACCCGCAAGCTGTGCATAGGCCATTGACTGAGGAATTATAACGAATGCAACTGTTGTGCCCGCCAAAATATCCGCTTTTAAAGTCTTTGGGTTACTTAGATCTTTAATCCATAACAAAAACGGAAATAGTCTTGTTATCCAATTCATGAAATATGTTTCTAAAAGTTTGTTTTTAATTCACCAATAAGTCTACCTCACTAGCGCAGGTATACACAGAATTTTTTTTACTGATAATTAAAAATCTTTATCCCAGTCAACAATAATTTCTTTATTTTTAGAATCGACAGAAATTAGATAGGGCTCAATGTATGGAATCCAGTGTTCTTTTTTTCCTTTTACAACAAGTACATTATTTGAGCCTGTTTCAACGAAATAATCAACCAACCCAAGCTTTTCTTTATTCTGATTAATGACTTCAAATCCTATCAGCTCATGCCAATAGTACTTACCTTCATTCAATACTGGGAGCTGTTCTTTGTCAATATATATGTCTTTACCAATTAGCTTTTGAGAATCTTCTCGGGTATCAATTCCTTTTATATGGGCGACAATTGTTTTTGACTGTTCACGTCCATTCTTTATTTCGATTTTTTGAAGTTCTCCGTCAACATCAATTGACCAAGGTGAGTATCTTAGAATATTGACTCTAGGCTTGGTGTATGAGAAAACCTTTACCCACCCCTGTAAACCAAAAAAGCCATTAATCTTGCCGACTAATAGCTTTTTTTCGTTTGAATGAGGTGCAGATGACACCAAATTATTTTTCTTCAGACTCTTCCGCGGGCTTTTCTTCTGCTACGGCTTCTTCTGCTGGAGCTTCTGCTGCTGCGGATTCTGCTGCTACGGCTTCTGCTGCTGCGGCTTCTGCTGCTGCGGCTTCTGTAGCCTCTAGATCAGCTTTTGCTTTTTCTTCTGC
>PASI01000023.1 GCA_002711905.1 Thiotrichales bacterium | reverse complement strand
TAACGCACAGCCAAAATTAAAAAGTGCATCGGAGTTATTAACTGCATAAGGAACCATTGAGCCAAATAGGACGATAGTTTTCTCCATTTCTCGCTCACCTAAAAGTTTTGCAGTCTCACACATAGTATCTGTACCATGAGTAATTAATATAAATTGCTCGGCGCAATTCTCACAACTTTCTATGATTAAATTTCGGTCTGAATCAACCATATCTAAACTATCAATCAAGGTCAACTCTTCAGAAATGATATTGACTTCTATTCTAGCCCTTTCAATCATTTCAGGAAAATGAGTCTTATCAAATTCCAGCTCACCATTTGATTGATTGTAAACTTTATCAATCGTCCCGCCCGTTATCATCAATCTGACTTGCATATAAATACCTTTAATAAATAAATGAATTGATATGATTAATTATAGCTTCTTTGTCCAAAAATATCAGTCCCAACTCTAACAAGATTTGCCCCATTCTCTATTGCAACTTCAAGGTCAGAAGACATGCCCATTGATAGCGAGCCAAGTGAAGGGTATTTGGATATTAAGTTTTTCATTTCAGAAAAACTATTGGTTGAGTTTTCAGCTTGAGGGATGCACATAAAGCCCCTTAAACAAATATGAGGAAGTGAGATAATCTCTGAGACTATCTCGTCGACTTGTTCAATAAATACACCTGATTTTGTTTCTTCTTTATCCACATTAACTTGGATAAGAAGATTTAATTTACCTAAATTTGGATTTCTTTGATCACTCAGCCTCTTAGCAATTTTAACTCTATCTACACTATGCACCCAATCAAAGTTTTCTGCTATCGAAGCAGTTTTATTTGATTGAATTGGGCCTATAAAATGCCACACCAATCCAGTGCCTTTAAAATAGCTGATTTTGTCTAGGGATTCTTGCAAGTAGTTTTCCCCAAAATGCATTTGGCCTGCATCAAAAGCCTCTTGAATCTCCGAAACGGATCTTGTTTTACTAACAGCAATAAGCTGCACGTCGTGATTAGATTGAATAGAATCTATTCTAGAATTGACTTGCTTTAGATTATCTGAAATCATTAAAAACTGTTTTCGCATCAAAAACTGGGCCATCAACACAAACCCTTTTCATAGCCGGTCCATTCTCAGTTTTGACTTCAACTACACATCCAGCACAACCGCCAACTGCACAGGCCATATACTCCTCTAGAGAAGCTTGGCAAGGCAAGTTATATTCATTAGCCAGCTTAGAGACAGCCTCAAGCATAGCATTTGGACCACATGTGAAGATCTCTACTTCTTTAATATCATTTGTTGAGAGGCTATCCAAAAACTCCCTCGCAAGATCAGTAACATAGCCCTTGAAAACACCCTCATAATCTTGAAGGCTTGCTAAACCACAAGGCACCCTCCATTCCTCTAAAAGTGGCATGGTATGAAACTTAGATGAATGAAGTCCATTCAAACTACTTGGGCATGTATCAAAAGGAAAGGGTACTTCAGAGCCCAAAATAACATAAGGATTATAATGTTCGTTATTTTTGATTTCTTGAGCTATCGCAATCATCGGAGGCATCCCAACGCCACCTCCAATCAAGAGTGGAATTTTATGATTTGTCAACTCAAAGCCATTTCCAATGGGCCCAATAACTGATAGAACATCACCTATTTTTCTCTCTGCAAGTTGTTTGGTGCCTTCACCTACAATCTTGTAAAGTAGATCAAATGTTCCATTCTCTATATCAACAGACATGACTGAGATTGGCCTTCTCATGGCAAGCATTCCAGAAACTGATAAATGAACAAACTGGCCAGGGCGGGTAGAATCAGCAATTTCTTTTGACTCTAGAGTAATAATATATTGATCAGCTTCAAATTGATAATGCGCCAATATTTGACAATCATGAACACTAATTGTGTCTCTGTGTGGTTTAACCATTTGTAGTGATAAGTGTTCCAACTCCTGAATCAGTAAAGACCTCTAAAAGAACAGCGTGAGAGACTCTTCCATCAATAATATGGCTGGTTTTAACGCCATTTTCAACTGCTGATAGGGCACAACTAATTTTAGGAAGCATGCCGCCATGAATAGTCCCATCATTAATTAGCTCTTTGACTGTTGAAGAGCTCATTCCAGTCATAAGTTCACCATTTCCATCCAAAAGGCCAGCTGTATTAGTGAGAAGAATTAATTTTTCGGCATTGAGTGATTCAGCAATTGCACCTGCCACTAGGTCAGCATTTATATTATAGGAGAATCCATCTTTTCCAACTCCAATTGGCGCAATGACTGGAATAAAATCACCTTGTAATAGCAAGTTGATTACTGAGACATCAATCTGATCGACTTGTCCAACATGGCCTAAATCAATAATTTCAGAGGTGGGTTCAATTTCTGTTTTAAGTTTTTTTGCCGTGATGAGTCTTCCATCTTTACCGGTAAGGCCGATTGAATTTCCACCATGCTGATGAATGAGATTAACAATTTCTTTATTGACCAATCCACCAAGGACCATTTCAACCACATCCATAGTTTCACTGTCTGTTACGCGCATGCCATCAACAAACTCACTATTTTTTCCTAGCCTTTTAAGAGTACTGCCAATCTGCGGGCCACCACCATGAACAACAATGGGATTCATTCCAACAGACTTCATGAGCACTATATCTCTAGCAAAGCTTGATTTTAGGTTCTCATCAACCATAGCGTTTCCACCATATTTGATGACTATTGTCTTTCCTTTAAACCTTTGAATATAGGGCAAAGATTCAGTAAGAACATCAGCAATTTTATGAGAGGTCATATCATTTTAACTTTTCAAAAACTAGCGAGTATTTTAACAGCCACAAGCCCTAATGACAGGCTTTACCTAATTTTTTTAATCGCCAGTAGTTATAGGGCCATGGCGTTATAAAACCAAAAAATAATGAAATTGGAAGCACCCAAAGAGCAAATACAGCACCTCCAGTAAGTAAAAAATCAACCAAATTCATGGCAAGTTCCATTGAAATCATCGAGATTAAGCTCATTCCAAGGGCGGTCTTAATTGCAACTTGAAGCTCAATAGATTGTCGCACCAAAATAAAAGTCTCAAGAATAATACTTGTAATAATTCCGTTCAGCATCGCCAAAGCAAAAATATTTACAACCGGCCAACCACTATCTTGAAGAAGCGCAATAGTTCCAAAGTCGCCCGTTGCGCAACCAATGAGACACCATTTTGTATTATTGGCACTTTTACGCCACGTATGCCTGCATGACCAAAAATTATTACTCATTTGATTTAATAATGAATGCTGATAGTGCTTATTTTAAAGTCAATACCAATAAATTCACCCTTACTTACAAAAATATTTCTTGGAGCTCATTGAGGAAGCTGTATCCACTCTTTGTTGGTTTAATCCAGTTATCTCTTGTATCTAATAAATTGAGCTTTTCAGCTTTTATAATTTGAGAGCGTACTGATTCAATCGAAAGCCCTGTTCTAGATTCGTACAATCCAGAGTCGAAGCCGTCAATTAATCTTAAGCCATTCAGCATAAACTCAAACGATAAACTATCAACCATTTTTTTTCTTGAAGTTTTTTTATTTTTTTTGAAAGATAACAAATATTCATTTGGCGACTTGAGTTTTAAAGTTCTAAATATTTGATGCGTGTTCATATCTGTTATTTTTCCATGGGCACCTGAGCCAATTCCAATGTAGTCACCAAATGTCCAGTAATTTAGATTATGAATAGATGGGGTAGTACTGTAAGCAGACACTTCATACTGCCTAAAACCTTTTTTATTTAAAAGATTAGCGCCCTTTTCACCCATCTCCCAGATAACTTCCTCTGATGGAAGCCTTGGAGGAAACTTAGAAAACAATGTATTTGGTTCAAGAGTTAACTGATAAAAGGAAATGTGACTTGGGTTTAGCTCAATAGCTTTGTTTAAGTCCTCAATACACATATCTATGCTCTGCCCATTCAGGCCATACATGAGGTCAATATTTAAATTTTTAAAGCCAACCCTTTGCGCCTCTGTAATAGCATTGATAGCCTCATTACTGCTATGAACTCTTCCTAGAAATTTAAGCTGTCTATCTTCAAATGATTGAACGCCGATAGACAAACGATTAATACCAATATTTCGAAATTCAGCAAACTTTTCCACTTCAAATGTACCCGGATTAACCTCCATCGTAATCTCAACATTATCTGAAAACGCCAACCTCTCTTTCAGTCCATCTATTAGATTATTGGCATCCTCAGTACTCATTAAACTTGGCGTTCCGCCACCAATAAAAATTGATTCTATTACTCTGTTTTGAACATACTTTAAATCTCCTTCTAAATCTTCAATTAAAGCATTAATATAACCAGTTTTAACTTCTCCTTCGTGAGAGTTAAAGTCGCAATAGGGGCATTTTTTCAAACACCACGGATAATGGATATATAAAGAGAGTGGAGGTATTGTAAGTAAATTATTCAACGCTTAATAATTTACTTAATAAATCATTTAAAGCTTGACCTCGATGTGATATTTTATTTTTAACTTCAGGTTCAAGCTGGGCAGAGCTGCAACTATAGCCCTTTAAATAAAAGATAGGATCGTAGCCAAAACCATTTGCTCCAATTGGCTCTCTAAGAATCTCACCCTCCCATCGTCTCTCAATAATAATAGGATTTGCATCTTCTGCATCATTTATATAGACCATTGCGCAACAAAAATGGGCTTTGCGATAATTATGGTGCTCCATGTTCAAGAGAAGTTTATTTACATTTTCTTCATCTGAAGCGCCTTCCCTAGAATATCTGGCCGAGTAAATACCTGGCTTACCGTCAAGCGCCTCGACCTCAAGACCTGAGTCATCAGCTAAGGCGGGGAGTTTAGTCTGCAATGAAGCATTTCTTGCTTTAATTAACGCATTTTCAATGAAGGAAGTTCCTGTTTCAGGGACTTCCTTAACCTGCAAATCTTTTTGAGAGACAACACTATAATGCCCTTTTAGCATGGCGTTTAATTCTCTTACCTTTCCTAGATTGCCGGTTGCAAGGATTATTTTTTTCATCGTGTATAATCATTTGAACAAAAATAGGGAGATAAAATGACCCAAGATGAATTAAAAAGTGAAGTGGCTAAGGCTGCTCTTAGGTATGTTATTCCCGAGACCATTATAGGCGTAGGAACAGGCTCAACAGCAAATTTTTTTATTGATCATTTAGCAAATATTAAAGACTCTATCAAAGGTGCTGTTGCAAGCTCAATAGATACAGCCAATAGGCTTAAACTGAATGGCATTCGTGTAGTCAACCTAAATGATGTTGATGAGATTTCAGTTTATATTGATGGTGCTGATGAGTCAGACCACAACCTCAACCTTATTAAGGGCGGAGGTGGTGCATTGACTCGTGAAAAAATTGTAGCTGCAGTAGCTAAACAATTCGTCTGCATAGCAGATGAATCTAAACTGGTGGACTCCTTAGGCAAGTTTCCTTTACCAGTTGAAGTGATCCCAATGTCTGCTAATTATGTAAAGCGACAAATTGTCAAATCAATTGGAGGCGATCCAATTTTAAGGGAAGATCTGACGACAGATAATGGGAATTTGATACTTGATATACATGACCTAAATATTGACGATCCGAAAACTCTTGAGAATGATCTCAATAATATTGTTGGAGTAGTCACTAATGGATTGTTTGCAAATCGAGGCGCTGACATTCTTCTCTTAGCTTCTCAAAATGGTGTTAATATAATCAAATAGAATAGTTCAAATACAAAGACTACAAAAAAATCATACAAGAATGCACAACTTTTCACCTATCAGCGCACTTATTGGAGGCATCATTATTGGTCTTTCCGTCGTTTTATATTTTTATGCTACTGGGCGGCTGGCTGGAATTAGTGGAATCTTTGAAAATGCTATTACGAACACCTCTCTAAGATTTTCAAATATCTTGTTTTTATTTGGCTTGGTAATAGGGCCGTTAATTATCTACAATATAATCTTGCCAAATGAGCCAATCACCTTTGAAATAACACACTCCTACCTTCTAATTATTCCTGGTGGTTTTTTGGTTGGTTTTGGGACAAGACTTGGAGGCGGCTGCACCTCTGGCCATGGAATATGTGGTATTGGCAGACTATCAGTAAATTCTATAGTTGCAACTGCGACATTTGTTGCAATTGGAATTTTAACGGTATTCATCCTTCAGCAGTTTGAGGTTTATTTATGAGTGACAAAATTATCTCACTTCTCTCAGGAGTTATCTTTGGAATCGGTTTAGTCATTTCTGGAATGACCAATCCCGAAAAAGTGATAGGTTTTTTGAGCATCACACATAACTGGGATGCTTCTCTTATTTTTGTCATGGGCGGCGCTATTATTACTGCCGGTCCCTTCTTTTATCTTTTTAGAAATAAGCAGACATCTGCCTTGGGCAATCAAATTAATTTACCAAAGAAACAAAAGCTTGATAAAAAGATGATTATTGGTGCATCACTATTTGGAGTAGGCTGGGGTCTTGTAGGCCTTTGTCCGGGTCCAGCTATTGCGGCTATTGCAACTTTTGATCCAATAATCATAGTTTTCTTACTTTCGATGGCTGCTGGCGTCTTAGTTAAAAAAAATATAATCAAATAACGCCGATTACCTACTAAAATATTGATACTTAACTTTTGAGGTGCATCCTATGGCTGATCAAACTTTAGATATGTGCGGATTCGCATGCCCTATGCCCATTTTAAAGACTAAGCAAGCGCTTGCTGCAATGGCTTCAAAAGAGATCATTGAGGTCATTTGCACTGACCAAGGATCAAAAAAGGATTTTGTTGCCTTTTGCAATCAGCTTGGTCATAAACTAATCTCTCAAAGAGATGAGGGAAATAAAATCATCTTTAATATTGAAAAGAACTAGTCTCGATGGCTGCCAACTCTAACGAAATAACTATGGGAATGTTTGGTTTCTCAACAGATGATTTTATTGAAGGAATAGAGTTTGCTGGCGCCGCAACTTATCTTGAAGTTGCTCAAAAATCCAGCCAAGATTTATTTATTTAGTCTAACGCCAATCGAGATTTGGCCACCCATTCTCATTGGCCACAGCAGTCAATCTTGGATCACCATTAATAGCCACAGGATTATCTACAAGCTCAAGAAGTGGAAGATCATTGTGAGAGTCTGAATAAAAATAAGATCCCTTCAAATTCTCATTTTGTTTATCCATCCAGGGCATTAAATTGTCAATTTTCCCAGACTGAAAACATGGAATTCCAGAAACTTTACCTGTATAACGTCCATCTTTAAATTCTGGCTCTGTTGCAAGCAGGTGATTAATTCCATAGATTTTAGCTATTGGTGAAGTAATAAATGTGTTGGATGCAGTAATAACAAGAACAGTATCACCATTTTCTTTGTGCTGATTAATGAAGCGTTGAGCCTTCTCTAGAAAAATAGGCTCAATTTTTTGTTGAATAAAGTTTTGACGAAGATCATTAAGTTTATCCAGAGAGTATTCAGTTAAAACCTTAAAACTAAATTCTGCCCAAGCATAAATATCTAACTTGCCAATTTCATATTGCTGATAATAATATTCATTCATCTTTTGAAAAGATACTGGGTCTGAAATTATTCCCTCTTCACATAAATACTCTCCCCACAGATAATCACTATCCCCTCCAATAAGGGTATTATCAAGATCAAACATTGCTAAAGACATACTTCTGACTCCACGATAGTCATAATTTCTTCAATAGAATCAACAACTTTAATTAATTCAAAATGCTCCCGAGTNACATAAGATTTATCAACAGTATGTTCAATCCANGATAGAAGTGAACTCCAAAATTTTGAATCATATAATATTATGGGAACTTTCTTCATTTTACGGGTTTGCATCAATGTTAAAACTTCCATTAATTCATCAGCAGTGCCATATCCGCCAGGAAAATAAATGCAAGCACTTGAGTACTTAACCAACATAACTTTTCTTGAAAAGAAATAGTTAAAAGTAATATTTTCATCTAAATAGGGATTGCTAGATTGCTCGTGTGGTAACTCAATATTGAGACCTATACTCTTAGATTTTCCTTCATAAGCGCCCTTGTTTGCAGCACTCATAATTCCAGGGCCTCCTCCTGTAAACACATTATATCCTGCGTTTGATAACTGTTTGCCTAGTAAATAAGCATCTGCATAGATAGGATCAGANTCTTGAATTCGAGCTGATCCAAACACGGTCACATTATTATTAAAGTTTTGAAGTCTTTCCTTNGCTGATAATAATTCAGCACCAACTGTAACTAAGCTCATAGTGATGCAAAGACAGAAGANGCCGTCTCAATTGTTTTAGTAATATCTTCATCTGAATGCGCTATTGATAGAAAACCAGCTTCATATGCTGAAGGAGCAAGATAGATGCCTTTTTTTAGCATAGCATTATAGAATTTTTTAAATAGCTCAATATTGCAACTAGATGCCTGAGAAAAATTACTCACTTTTTCCTCTGAACTAAAGAATAAACCAAACATACCGCCAACATAATTATAAGTCATTGGAATATTGTAAGATTTAGCTTCTGAAACAATTCCTTCAACCAAATCAAAGGTTCTACGACCAAGCTTCTCATAAAAAGATTTATCAGATTCTAGAGCACTAAGCATAGCTATACCTGATGCCATTGAAAGTGGGTTTCCTGAAAGTGTACCTGCTTGATAAACAGGGCCAAGAGGAGCTATTTGGNTCATAATTTCTCTCTTACCCCCAAAGGCAGCGACTGGAAGCCCTCCACCAATTACTTTTCCTAGTGCTGTAAGATCAGGCACAACATCATAAACCTCTTGTGCACCCCCTAAAGCAACTCTAAAGCCTGTCATCACTTCATCAAAAATAAGAACAGTGCCATACTCATCACAAATCTTTCGTAATCCNTGCAAAAAACCTTCATTAGGAGGTATACAATTCATGTTGCCTGCAATGGGTTCAACAATTATGCAGCCAATCTCTTCGCCCATCTTAGAAAATAAATCCTCAACAAGCTCCAGATTATTAAACTCAAGAGTCAAAGTATGCTTTGCAAGGTCACCAGGCACTCCAGGTGATGTTGGCACCCCTAAAGTTAGAGCGCCAGAACCTGNCTTAACTAATAAAGAGTCAGAATGNCCGTGATAACAACCCTCAAATTTCAAAATTTTATCTCGATTTGTGTAGCCTCTTGCTAATCGAATTGCACTCATAGTTGCCTCAGTTCCAGAACTGACCATACGAACAAGTTCAATAGATGGCATGATNTGACAAACTTTTTTTGCAAGNGAAGTCTCTATCTGAGTNGGCGCTCCAAAGCCTAATCCTTTATCTAAAACAGACTTAACTGCGTCTATGATTACGGGATTAGAATGTCCTAAGATCATTGGACCCCAAGAGCCCACATAATCAATATAAGAATTTCCATCTACGTCAAAAAGATAAGCACCCTCGCCCCTATCAAAAAAAACTGGATCTCCTCCAACGCCATTAAAAGCTCTTACTGGAGAGTTGACTCCTCCGGGTATATATTTCTTAGCTTCTTTAAATAAAATTGAAGATTGGTTCATTAATACTCCTGAATATTAGTAATCGCTGGGTACTTTTTTAAATTCGTTATATGTGACCAGACAACCAGCACATTATCCAATAATAATTTAATATTTACAGTTGTTTGTGACATGGAAATTGCACAATTTGTATCATCAAGTAATTTAAATAGATGACTGTATGATGTTTTTTCTATAACTCTATTAAGCTCTAAATTTGCTCCATCATGATCTAATACTTTAATTTTAATGGCTTCATTCAAAAGGCACTGCAAACATTTCAGAACCTCAAGCTCGTTATCAGAAAATATATCGGTATTTGAGATTTTGGTTGGGCTTAGCGCTATATCAAGCAATAGATTCTGCCAACTCTGATATTTAATAAAATAATCACCTTTTAGATCATCAAGTGCTTTGTAAGGAACGCCGAGAGAACTCTCTAATAGTTGCATAAAATCAAAATCATCTCTTGTATTCTCAGTAATTTGCTTTGACAACCAATCGGCACTCTCTTGATCATAAGTGGGATTAATATGAATAGTTTGACATCTAGAAAGTATTGTCTTTGGAAGAAGATTAATATTATGGGCTAACAAAACAATAAGTGTATTTTTTCTAGGTTCTTCTAAAGTTTTTAATAGGCTATTAGCTGCATTATTATTCATTTGATCAGCATAAAAAATGACACCTATCTGAAGAGATTCAGCAGTTTTACTCAATACCTCACAAAAAGCTCTTATTTGATCAACCCGAATTTCTTTTGACATGAAGCCTGAATCATTAAGTTCAGTTCTGCAGTAGATTAAATTTGGGTAATGAGATCGCCGAATTAAAACACTGTGACCTATGCCTTCCTCTGGGTGATCTTTTTGTAAAGATTGACAAAGCTCACATTTACCGCAGGAAGAATCACGACAAAGCAGTTTTTGAATTAAGTTTTGAGTCAAATTGAGTTTACCAATTCTATCAACTCCAGTAATAAGCAATGCATGAGGTAAATGATTCTGTTGAATCATTTTATCTAGCTTATCACTGGCGCTTTTTTGCCACGGTAGGATCATAAAGAATCTACGAGTAATCGAATTTTTTCATGAATATCATCGATTGTTCCACTGGCGTCAATTAACTTAATTCTTTCAGGAAAAGTCTCAGACCTACTAATAAAACCAGATCTTACACGTTCAAAAAAAGCCCTTTCTTCAAGCTCAATTCTATCCTTTGCAGCACGAGCTTCAATTCTAATCATACCTACCTCAACACTAATATCAAGCAAAAGAGTTAGGTCAGGCTGAAAGTCGCCTAGAACCCAATCTTCTAATTTCGCTATCCGATCCAAATTAAGCATTCTCCCTCCACCCTGGTAAGCAAAAGAAGCATCAGTAAAACGATCACTGACAACCCAAGAGCCATTATTTAGAGCTGGGATAATTTTATTTTGAATAAGTTCATTTCGAGAACTAAACATTAATAATAACTCTGTGTCACTGTGCATTTCTTCATTATCAACATCGAGCAATACGGAACGAATTTTTTCTCCAATATCAGTACCACCCGGCTCACGAGTTCTTACAACTTCAATACCTTTTCGCTGCAAATAGCTACAAATAAGATCTATTTGGGTGCTTTTACCAGCACCCTCAACACCATCAATTGTTATAAACCTTCCTTTATTCATAGCATACGATTTTAAACTAGTTATTATTTAAGTACTTCTTGATATTCTCTTTATGTTTCTCATAAGTTGGAGCAAATGCATGACTTCCATCCTTCTTTGAAACAAAATATAAGTCATTTTCTTTTGCAGGATGAAGAGCTGCATGCAACGAAGCATGCCCAGCTGAAGAAATAGCTCCCGGAGGTAAACCTTTATTTCGATAAGTATTATATGGATGATCAATCTTTAAATCACTTCGAGTTAATGGAGACGAGTATGCATCTCCCAATGCGTATATCACTGTTGGATCTGTCTGAAGTCGCATACTTAAATTCAGTCTCCCAATAAAAACACTTGAAATTAATGGTTTTTCATAGTCTAGAGCAGTTTCATTTTCAATTAAAGAGGCGAGAATTATTGCCTGGTAAGGGGAAGTTAGCGGAATACTTCTATCTCTTTTATCCCACATATCTGATAATTTTTTTTCCATTGTCAAATGAGATCTTTTCAAAACATTTTCAACACTCTCACCATAATTAAAGATATATGTTTCTGGATAAAACCAGCCATCATAAGGCTTCTTGACTCCAATGGAGTTCATTACTTGGTCAAATGATGATCTTTTGTTAAGTGATGGATCATTTATCAACTGATCAAAATAGAATTTAATTGTCTTCCCTTCAATTAAGGTAACCTTGGTTTTGAGTACTTCACCTCTTGAAATTTTTTCGATAAAACCCAGCACTGTAGTGTTAGGTTCTAATTCATAATAGCCAGACTTTAATTTTTTATTAGCATTAAGTAGCCTACTTAGTGATGTGAAAAATAACTTTGACTTAATTAGTTTTTTATCACTTAAATCCTGAGCAACAGCCCCCATAGATGAGCCAGCTTTGACTTGGATAATTTGGCTTTGATCAGTTATTACATCTTTTGATATAAGAATCCAAGCTGTAAATAGAAGCAATAAAGCTGATGCAACTAATCTTGAAAAAAATTTATTCTTACTACTTACAGACATGTCCAAGATTTAATATCTTGAGTTGTAAATTTAAATGCAGCTTTAATTTCTTTAGTTAACGGGTTATTATTTAGGTTATAACTGCCAATTGAAGTGACTGGCTGAATTCCAATTAAGCTATTTGAAACAAATACTTCGTTTGCTTTTTCTGCTTGTTCAATTGAAATGGTATCTTCATCAACCTCTAAATTGATTAATCTTGAAAGCTCTAAAATTATGGATCTCCTGCTTCCCATCACGCCACATCGCTCTAATTTTGGTGTAACCAACTTATTACCAAAAATAAAATAGATGTTTCCTTGAGTGACTGAGATAATACTTTTATTCTCATCAAGCATAATAGCCTCATCAGCCAACATGTTTGTGCGTGCCATGATCTGTTCGAGCCTATTACAATGCTTAATACCTGCTAAGTTTGGATTTGAATGAAACCCACAACTCGCATATTCAAGTGAAAAAGAGTCTTGAGTCTTATATTCACTGATTTGGGTCGCGATTACAACCCTGACTGGCTCAATATCCTCACTATAACTATAGCCCCTGAGTGAATTCCCCCGTGATAAGATTAATTTNATAATACAATCTTTTTCTGAAGATAAACTGAGCGCTTTTTTTATATCCTCAAGCCAAACTGAATTAGCTATTTTATTGATATTTAATCTTTCACATCCATTATTTAGACGCGCAACATGACTTTCCCAAAATAAAATCTTATTATCTTTTGCAACACAGGTCTCAAATAAGCCATCGCCATATTGCATATTACGATTAAAAATACTAATATTGGACTTCTCTTCACCATTTATGATTACTACTGGTTCCATGTCGTATTTTATTAATCTATAACAATTTAATTGATCAGCGAATGGTAGTTAATTATGAGTAAGAGCAGCAATAATCAACAACAGTTTTTACTTCTAATTTGAAAACACTTTGCGCTGNAACTTTAAATGAGTCTCCAGCTTTNATAGCTTGCCAAGCATTATGCCCAGGGAGTAAAACATCAAGCTCTCCAGCCATAATCTCCATTAACTCATGCTGTTCTGTCGAGAATTCAAATGACCCAGGCATCATAATTCCAAGTGTTTTTGTGCTTCCATCATTGAAGTTCANAACTCGACTGGTCACCTTGCCATCAAAGTAGATATTAGCTGCTTTAATAATTTCAACGTCTTTAAATATTGACATAGTTTGTTCCTATACTTGATCCATAATATACTGAGTTAATAGTGGAACAGGTCTTCCAGTTGCACCTTTTTTAGANCCTCCAAGCCATGCAGTTCCTGCAATATCAATGTGAGCCCAAGAATAATTTTTTGCATAACGAGCTAGAAAACATGCNGCGGTTACNGTTCCCGCTTCTCTTCCTCCAATATTTGCCATATCTGCAAAATTTGATTTAAGTAAATCATCATACTCCTCATCTAGAGGTAGCTGCCAAACAGTATCAAGTGANGATAAGCCTGACGATTTAAGAGCATCTGCAAGCTTTTGGTCATTCGACATAACACCAGAATGATGCTTGCCCAGGGCAATAATAACCGCACCGGTTAGAGTAGCAATATCAATAACTGCTTTAGGTTTAAACTTCTCACAATAAGTCAAAGCGTCACACAGAATAAGACGGCCTTCAGCATCTGTATTTAAAATTTCTATAGTTTGGCCNGACATACTTTTAACAACATCGCCTGGCTTTGATGCATTATGAGCTGGCATATTTTCTACCGTTGGNACAACAACAGTCAAATTCACTTGAAGGTTCATTTCAGCAATAGCACTCATTGCACCAAGCACTGACGCAGCGCCNCACATATCGTACTTCATCTCATCCATTCCTTGACCAGGCTTTAAAGAAATACCGCCACTATCAAAAGTCACTCCTTTGCCAACCAAAACGATTGGAGCTTCATTGCCAGCATTAGAATAACTTAGACTGATTAGCTTTCCAGGCTCCGAAGAACCTTTAGAGACAGAGAGCAAAGAATTCATCCCTAGAGACTCCATGTCTGACTCTTCTAGAATTTCACATTCAAGATTGTAAGTATCTGCAAGAGACATGGCTTTTTCAGCGATATAAGATGGAGTGCAGATATTTGGGGGCAAGTCTCCTAATTCTCTTGCGAGTGCCATACCATTTGCAATAGCTACACCTTTTTGAATNTCTGATNCTCCATTGTTTTGAGAATATATATTTACTGCTTCAAGAACAATATCACTGGCCTTTTCCTTAACACCAACTTTTTGTATCTTATAACTTTCATTTTTTAGAATCCTAGCAGTTGTAATTTGCAACCAGGTTTCATCTGCATCCTCAACATCAATACTTGGAATTACAACATTTTTAACCTTTAATTCACTCATAGCTGAAGAAAGTGATTTAAGCACCTTCATATAATTTTTTTGACTGAGTGGCGACTCCCCTAAGCCAACAACTAGAACTCTTTTTGACTTGTAGCCTTCAACCTTTCCAAGCATTAAGGTACTTGCTAATTTTGGCTCAAATCGATGAAGATCTAGATAATTCTGAATAATTCTATTTTCATTTGATTTGCCTTTTAGAACAAAGGCAACTGAACAGTCTCCACTNTAATGGTCAACNGCTTGGTGAGTAACAAAAAACTCCATATCAATTTCCGGAAATTATAAACTCGATATTCTACCAAAAAACTGTAAAATTTACTTCTTTAATCACTAGTTTCTCATATGAAAAAGTTTCTTACTATCACGTTAATATTAATTACTAATATTGTTTTTGCAGATGTTGGCATGATTGTAAATCAATTAAAACCATATTTTCCAGAAATTAANGCTGAAAANATTAGCACTTCTCAGCTAAATGGTTACTATGAGGTGGTCCTTACAAATCCAAGTATCGATGTACTTTACATTTCTATGGATGGTAGATATGTTCTTCAAGGNGCGGTCACTGACCTAGAATTAATGACAAATATTTCTACTAGTCGAATTAACGCTATCAAGCAAAATATCCTTAATAGCATTAACGATAATGACAAGATAATTTTTAAATCTGAAAATGAGAAATATGTTGTTCATGTATTTACGGATGTTGATTGNCCTTATTGCGCTAAACTTCATGCGAATATGAATGAAATGAATTCTCTTGGCATTACTGTGAAATATTTGGCCTCACCACTAGAGCAACTTCACCCTAATGCTCAAAGTNCNATGGAAAAAATATGGTGTGCAGAAGATAAAGCGATCGCTATTCACAATTATAAAACTAAGCGGTTCTTGCCAAACAGCCCAGATTGTATTAATCCAGTTGCAGAACAGCTTGCAATTTCAAAACAATTAAGTGTAAATGGAACGCCATCAATTTTTTTTGAAAATGGCTTAAATATTCCAGGNTATTTAGAGCCCGAGGAGCTTTTAAATAGATTNTTGAATACCCTTGCTCAATAACAATAACTCAAGAGTCATTGCTCATAAAGCTATTTGCCTTGTAGCACTTGAAAAGCATACACTCTCTGAATCATTATTTCCCACTGAGAATTCTGAAGCTTCGTTTGCAAAGTCACTTACATATGGCTCATTAAGATTCTATCACCATCTTAATGATGTCATAACTCCTCGTCTTAAAAAAACCCTAGATAAAAAAAACCTTGATATACATATTCTTATGATTCTAGGAGCATATCAGCTTATTTATACTGATATATCAACTCATGCTGCTATCAATGAAACAGTCGAAGTGGCAGAAAAAATTCAAAAGCAATGGGCAAAGGGCCTTATAAATGCAATACTAAGAGGGATTGATCGGGACCGAGATGAAATTCTTAACACTTCTCACTATTCCCACCCAAGTTGGCTTGTAAAAAAAATTATGAAGGAATATCCTGATGATTTTCATAAGATATTTGTTGAGAATAATAAAAAAGCTCCAATGTCTATTCGTGTCCATCCATCAATTAATATAAAGTCTTATCAAGATAAACTTTTAGAGAAGAACATAGAGTCAAAGACCTCTGTAATTGCACCGCAGTCCCTGACCCTTGATAAAGCAGTAAATGTAGAAAAATTACCAGATTTTAAAAATGGTTCTTGCTATATTCAAGACACTTCTGCACAGCTAGCAGGNCAGCTTATTGCTCCAAAAAAAGGTGAGTTAATTTTAGATGCATGTTGTGCACCTGGAGGAAAAACAACTCATCTGGCTGAGCTTTGCCCTAGTGCAGAGATCTTGGCTTTAGATACTGATGAGAAAAGACTTATCAAAGTCAAAGAAAATATAAAAAGACTAAAGAGTAATAATGTTGGAGTCATTTTAGGAGATGCAACCAAGAATAACTGGTGGAATCAAAAACTTTTTGATAAGATTTTAGTCGATGCTCCATGCACTGGCACAGGNGTTATAAGAAGACATCCTGATATTAAACTTATAAGAAAACCTAGAGACCTTACGCATATCATCAATGTTCAAGCATCTATTATTATGAACTTATGGTTAATGCTAAAACCAGGAGGCAAACTTGTATATGCGACATGCTCCATACTAAAAGATGAAAATGAAAATCAAATAAGTAATTTTATTAAACTAACTAAAGATGCTAGTATTGAAGAAATTCAACTTCCTTGGGGCANGGGCTCCATAGGTAAGCAGCAATTNCCAACTGATATATTCGATGGCTTCTATTATGCTCAGCTAAGAAAAAAGTAAAGTTTTTAAAGTCTATTTTTCTAGAGCAATATCTAAAACCTGGTCTATCCATTTCACTTTGACAATTTCGAGCTTACTTTTTATTTTTTCAGGCACCTCAGATAATTCACGTTCATTATCTTCAGGAATAATTACAGTTTTGATGCCGCCTCTCATCGCAGCTAGAAGCTTCTCTTTCAGTCCACCGATCGGAGTTATCTCACCCCTTAAAGTAATTTCACCAGTCATTGCGACTGCTGCTTTGACTTTTCGTCCAGTTAAAACTGAAACAAGAGCTGTACACATTGCAGCTCCAGCGCTTGGCCCATCTTTGGGTGTTGAGCCATCAGGAACATGGATATGAATATCCAGTTTTTCATGGAAATCATCTGAAATTCCTAAAGTCTCTGCACGTAAACGAGTTACTGACATTGCCGCTTGAATTGATTCCTTCATAACGTCACCCAGTTGTCCCGTATAGTTCAATTTCCCCTTGCCTTTGTATGAGGATGCTTCAATTGTAAGCAAGTCACCGCCGACAGAGGTCCATGCTAAACCTGTAACCTCTCCAATTTGATTATGTTCTTCAGCTAAACCAAATCGATACTTCTTCATTCCTAAAAATTTTGGCAAGCTTTTTGAATTAATAATTGCCCTGGCTTTTCGTTTTTTTAGAGTTACATCTTTAATCACTTTTCTGCATATCCTGCCTATTTCACGATCAAGGTTTCGAACACCTGCTTCTCTGGTGTAATAACGAATAATATCCATAATTGCAGAATCTTTAAAAACTATTTCCGAGCTATTAACTCCATTATTTTTCATTTGCTTAGCAATTAAATGTCTCTTAGCAATTTCAAGTTTTTCATCTTCTGTATAACCAGATAATTGAATTATTTCCATTCTATCCACAAGTGCTTCTGGGAGATTTAAGGAATTTGCAGTAGCAACAAACATAACTTGTGAGAGATCATAGTCAACCTCTAAGTAGTGATCATTAAAAGTGTGATTTTGCTCTGGATCCAAAACCTCTAGCATAGCAGAGCTTGGATCACCTCTATAATCAGAGGCCATTTTGTCTATTTCATCTAAAAGAAATAATGGATTTTTGACATTAACTTTTTGCATTTTCTGAACGATAGATCCTGGCATAGCGCCAATATAAGTTCTTCTATGACCTCGAATTTCTGCCTCATCCCTTACACCGCCTAGAGCCATACGAACATATTTTCGATTTACTGATCTTGCAATAGATTCGCCAAGAGAGGTTTTACCCACTCCAGGAGGGCCAACTAAACATAGTATATTGGCCTTATTATGAGTAACACGACTTTGAACAGCAAGGTGTTCCATTATTCTTTCTTTTACTTTATCTAAACCATAATGATCAGCATCAAGAATCTTTTGCGCCTTTGCTAGGTCTTTATTAGTTTTTGTTTTTTTACTCCAAGGCACTGAACACAAATTTTCTATATAGGTTCTAATGATTGATGCGTCAGATGATTGGGATGACATTCTTTGAAGTTTATTAAGCTCACTTTGGGCTTTTTTCTTGGCTTCTTTAGGCATTTTGGCTTTGTTGATACTATTTTGTAAATCCTCAATTTCATTTTCATCATCGAGGGTACCGAGCTCTTTTTGAATGGATTTCATTTGCTCATTCAAGTAATAATCTCTTTGATTGGACTCCATTTGTTTGCGCACTCTACTCTGAATCTTTTGCTCTGCACCAAGCATATCTAGTTCACCTTCAAGAATAGATAAGATTGCCTCTAACCTGTCTTTTGCTTGCCCACTCTCAAGAAGACTCTGCTTTTCATTAACCTTGAGACTTAAGTTTGCAATAATTACATCACTGAATCTTTCAATATCTGTGATTTCTTTGAGAACTTTATAAACTTCTTCTGGAATTTTTTTACTAAGCTTAATATATTTTTCAAAATTTTCTAATGCAAGGCGCATCATCGCTTTAATTTCTGTATCGTTGTCAAAACTTAGACTACAGTCACTTAATACAACTTCAGTGTGATCGCCTAAGTCTATAAACTCCTCAATTTTTGCTCTTTTCACTCCTTCAACTAAAACTTTAATTGTGCCATCAGGAAGTTTTAATAGTTGAAGAATTGTTGCCAAAGTTCCAACCTTATGAAGATCATCATTATTTGGCTCCTCAATTGCTTCATCTTTCTGTGTGGCCAAAAAAACATTTTTATCAGCTTCCATGGCTTGGGTGATTGCCTTAACAGATGACTTTCTTCCTATGAATAAAGGAATAACAGTATGAGGAAAAACGACTACATCTCTTAGTGGCAAGAGTGGTATTGACTGCTTCTCTATACTAACTGACTCTGTTGTGATTTCTGTTTCCATAATAATGAAACGCCTTGCTTATCTAATAATCTTTCTAGATAGTGACTAGTTACATTAATTTCAAGTAGCCATTGACCAAATTCATTCATTATTTCTTTTTTGATAAAGCCAACTTTATGAATTTCACTTCTTATGTATGCTGACTGAACATCTAACTTAATACTGGCAAAAGTCATCATTCCACTGAGGCTTCTGGAAAGAGCCTCATAAAGGAGATCAATACCTTCTCCAGTTTGAGCTGAAAGCCAAACTCGAGAAATATTTCCTTCATGATCCTTATCTATTCGTGGCTCAAAGTCTACTAAGCCATCGATCTTATTCATTACTAAAATTCTTGGTATTTTTTGAGCATCTATTTGCTCGATAATGTCCTCAACCTGATCGATTTTATCCCTATTATTGGGATCAGAAGCATCAACAACATGAAGAAGTACATTAGCCTGACGTGTCTCCTCTAATGTTGACTTAAATGCCTCAATAAGCTCATGCGGAAGGTCTTGAATAAATCCAACTGTATCAGCTATTACTGCCTCACCAGATGCTGGCAACATTACTCTTCGAATAGTAGAATCAAGAGTTGCAAATAACTTATCATCTGCATAAACCTCAGCATTTGTTAATAAATTAAAGAGTGTCGACTTGCCAGCATTTGTATATCCAGCAAGCGCTATCATTGGTAGCTGGTTTTTTACCCTAGACTTTCTGCCTAAATCATGTTGTTTATGAACTTTTGCAAGTCGCTTGTTAATATTTTTGATTCGAATTGAAATGAGTCTTTTATCTGTTTCTAACTGTGTTTCACCAGGGCCTCTTAGTCCGATACCTCCTTTTTGTCTCTCTAGGTGGGTCCAGCCTCTTACCAATCTAGTTGAAAGATGCCTTAATTGAGCAAGTTCAACTTGAAGCTTCCCTTCAAAAGTACTCGCTCTTAATGCAAAAATATCTAATATTAAGCCTGTTCGATCCATAACCTGACACTTTAATGCTTTTTCTAAGTTACGCTCTTGAGATGGTGACAACGGGAGTGAAAATATNACTAGTTCTATTTCATTATCACTTACAATTGATGCAAGTTCATCAACTTTACCTGTTCCTATAAAAAATTGAGCCTTAGTAAAACTTCTTTTTACTNTTATTGTGTCANCAATATTAAGCCCAGAGGATACNGCAAGTTGTTTAAATTCATTAACACTATCTGGTGATTGATTAATTGAAGTAAGCTCAATATGAACCAAAATAGTTCTTTCGCCTTGCCCAACAGCATCCTTTTGGCGATCAAACAACTCCATAGACATTATTGAGTTTTTAACATATAAAAGTCAGGATCATTAACTTGCCTTACGAATCGTTCTTTTCTTTTTATCTGATTCATGAACTATCACCGGTTGTTTTAAGCCTTCTACAACTGCTTTATCTAATACAACCTCTTTTACACTTGGGTTAGATGGTATTTCATACATTGTCTCTAGCAGCAAATCTTCTAAGATAGCTCTCAAGCCTCTTGCGCCCGTTTTTCTCTTAAGTGCTAATCTGGCTATAGCAACAAGAGCATTCTTCCTTATAGTTAGCTTCACTCCTTCAATTGCAAAGAATTGTTGAAACTGTTTAACTACTGAATTTTTTGGCTTAGTCAGGATCTCGATTAAAGCCTTCTCATCAAGCTCATCAAGTGATGTATGAACAGCTAGACGACCCACTAATTCTGGGATCAGTCCAAATTTAATTAGATCATCTGGCTCAAGGAATTTGTATAGCTCTGTCAAAGTCTTTTTATTACTTTTTTCTTTCACATTTGCTGAAAAACCAATTCCAGCTGATTTTTCAATTCGCCTGTCTATNACCNTTCCAAGACCGTCAAAAGCACCTCCACATATAAATAATATTTTTGAGGTGTCTACATCAATCGTTTCCTGATTTGGGTGTTTTCTTCCNCCTTGTGGTGGAACTGAGGCAATTGTGCCTTCGATTAGCTTCAGCATTGCTTGCTGAACTCCTTCTCCTGAAACGTCTCTTGTGATCGAAGGAGAGTCTGAGCGACGTGAAATTTTATCTATTTCATCTATAAATATGATGCCTTGCTCAGCTCTTTGTGGGTCAAAATCACATTTTGCAAGAAGGCTCTTTATGACATTTTCCACGTCATCGCCAACATAGCCTGCTTCAGTTAAAGTTGTTGCATCTGCAACTGCAAAAGGGACATCTAAGAATCGCGCCAATGATTGAGCNAAAAGCGTCTTTCCACTTCCAGTAGGTCCAATCAGAAGGATATTTGATTTATCAAGCTCNACGTCATTGGAAATATAATCAGCTTTAAGGCGTTTATAGTGGTTGTAAACTGCCACAGAAAGGACTTTTTTAGCATGAGACTGACCAATTACATACTCATTGAGTGAGCTATATANATCCTTTGGAGTGTAATTCCAGTCCTGATGCTGATCTTTTTTATCTTTGATAGTTTGTTCTTGAATCAGGTTGTAACAAGAGTCTATACACTCATCACATATATAGACACCTGGTCCNGCTATAAGTCGCGCAACCTCATCTTTATTTTTTGAGCAAAATGAACAACTTAGATCTTCAGTGTTTTGATCCATTGGCAAACTTCAATTTAGCGTTTATTAATAACTTTATCAATAAGTCCATATTTCGCAGACTCGCTGGCAGACATGAAATTATCACGATCAGTATCTTTTTGAATATTTTTCATAGTCTGGCCGGTATGTTTTTTAAGAATAGAATTTAAGTTATCCCTAACTTTTAGAATCTCTTGAGCATGAATATCTATATCACTTGCTTGACCAGAGAATCCTCCTAATGGTTGATGAATCATGCATCTAGCGTGTGGAAGAGCAAACCTTTTTCCCATAGCTCCTGCCGTTAAAAGAAGAGCGCCCATGCTTGCAGCCTGTCCGATACAAAGAGTTGAAATATCAGGCTTAATGAATTGCATTGTATCGTATATTGCTAGACCTGCAGTAACNGATCCACCTGGTGAATTAATATACAAATGGATATCTTTGTCAGGGTTTTCGGACTCCAAAAAAAGGAGTTGGGCAACCACCACATTAGCAGTGTAATCCTCAACGGGGCCAACCATAAAAACAACTCGCTCTTTTAAAAGTCTTGAATAGATATCATAAGCTCTCTCTCCACGACCTGAGCTCTCTATAACCATTGGAATTTGATTTAAGTTTTGAATTGTCATATCAATTTTGCGTATTCATTATTTCTAAAAAAGTTTTATCCATAGTTGTTACTTTTGCTTTTTCTGCAACATGTTTGGCGACCAAATCTTCAACAACAATTGACTCGATATTAGCAAGCCTTGAAGGATCTGTGTTGTACCAATCAATCATTTGCTGTGCGCTTTCACCATATTGTAGCGACATTTCATTAAGTTTAGCATCAACTAAATCTTTTTCAGCTGTTATTTCAGAATCAGTTGCAATTTTGTTAATTAACAAACCAAGCTTTACTCTCCTTGCAGCTTCTTCATTGAACATTTCTGCAGGTAGCTTACCTTTAGAAGGCATACCCTGCTGCTCCATGCGAGACTCCATATCTTGTTGAAGTTTCTCTGCTTCAGAGGACACGCTCCCTTCTGGAACTTCAAAGTCATTCGCCTCTAATAGGGCAGAAAATGCAGTATCTTTATTCTGCTGAACAAGACGTGAATCAAGCTCAAGCTTCATTTGATTGGTCATTCTTGATTTCATCGTTTCAAAATCTTTTTCACCATATTTCTTTGCGAATTCATCATCTCTCTTAAGTTCAATCGGTGAGCCAACTTCATTCACCTTGACCTTGAATACAGCCTCTCTTGCAGCTAAGTTCTCCACGTGATAGTCTTCTGGAAATGTAGCATTGACCTCAACGGTTTTGCCAGATACAACGTCAATAAGGCCTTTCTCAAAGCCCTCAATCATTGCCCCTTTTCCGAGGATAATTTCAAAACCTTCTGCGGCTCCACCCTCAAAAGACTCGCCATCGAGGAGGCCTTCAAANTCAATGATTAAGCGATCACCGTCCTNCGATTTGCGTTTGACCGTTTTATATTCAGTCGAGCGGTCTTGAAGATCTTGCAGAGCTCTCTCTTCATCTTCTTCAGTCACTTTTGAGCTAAGCTGCTCGATAGATAGCTTTGATAAAGCATTGACTTTAATCTCAGGATAGACCTCAAACTCAAGCGTGTAAATTAAGCTATCAGCATTCTCTGTATCTATATTTGTCAGGGAAGGTTGAGTCGCAGGAGAAACATCTGCATCCGTTAATGCATCAGCCAAGGTTTCACCAACAATCTCGGTTGCAGCGTCAGACTTAGCGCTTGCACCAAATTTTTGACGCAATACAGCAGGAGGGACTTTACCCTTTCTAAAGCCATCAACACGTACCTTGCTGGCAAATCCTTTGATAATTTTTTCTGTTCTTTCATTGAAAGTGTCTACCGGCAATTCAACCGTAAGAGACCTTTTAAGTCCCTCAAGAGTGGTGAGTGATGTCTTCATGTAATTCTAAATCCGTAACTTATTAAAAAAAGTGAAATTATACAGTATTTTTAAACCTAAAAAAAAGGGCACTTAGGGCACACAAAATAGACTTAAAAACAATTTAGAAGCGAGACCCAGTATAGCTTACTTGATAATTCGCCAAAGACATCCACTCTTGATTGATTTCAATACCCCAGCCCGGTTTATGAGGTAACTGTANATGCCCATCAACAATCTTAAAGTNAGGGGTAAAGATATTCTCTTGCCAAGGGTAGTAATCAGGCCCCTCGATTGAGTACTCCAGGTACTTCCCAGGGTTGTTGATTGAGCCCATTACGTGAGCAGAAAAAAGGGTTACCAATGATAAATTAGCGGCGTGAAGCGTTACAGGAATGCTTGCTTTTTCAGCCATTTTTGCCACCTCAAGTGTTCTAGTAATGCCTCCCATATAACAGATGTCGGGCTGCACAATATCAACAACTCGGGTATCAATCATGTGTCTCCAAACCCTCATATCGTTATCCTGCTCACCGCCGCTGACATCCATTTCGAGTGCGTCAGAAACCTCACGAGTCCAATCCGGCTCCCAGTATGGGCAAGGCTCCTCGAAATGACTAATACCGTAATCCTGAAGCATGCGTCCAACCTCGATGGCTTTTTTAGGTCTATAGGCACTGTTTGCATCCACTAAAAGGGACACATCGTCACCTAAAGTCTTTCTAACTTCCTTAATAATCGCTTCTGTTCGCCCAGGCCATTGGTCAATATCGTGGCCACACTCTCTGCCAATCCTAAACTTGAACGCAGTGTAGCCATCCTCCTCTTTAAGCTTTAGAAACCTCTCAGCTTCGCCCTCAGGTGTAATCTCTCTTTGCATACTGGAGGCATAAACAGGAATTGAGCTTGGTTTTCCTCCGATCAACTGGCAGACACTTTTTTTAACCCTTTTAGCTTTGATATCCCAGAGCGCGGTATCAATTCCGCACAGGGCTCTGTAAAGGTAGGTGCCAGGAAACTTGTGTTCCCTCTCCAAAACCTCCCTGTTGATGTCTTTAATCTCTAGAGCGCTCATTCCGAGAACATGAGGTGCGACCTGAAGATGAACCACTTGTGCAGTAATCTCACTGTTATAGGTCGAAGTTTGCCCCCAACCCTCATCCCCCTCATCTGTCCTCACGCGGACCAGTCCGACATACTCATTTGTAAAAGTTTCAACGCTAATTATTTTCATAGTTTGAGTAATTTAAACATGAACTTTATCTTGCAAAATTAAGTCAGACGCCTTTTCGCCAACCATAATGGTTGCGGCGTTAATATTACCACAGACTAGCTTAGGAAATATTGAGGCATCAGCCACCCTCAGAGACTCGATNCCGTACACCCTAAGACGANTATCAACAACATTTTTATTAGGGTCTGGACCCATCCTGCAGGTGCTGGAGGGATGAAAAACAGTCCACACCGTATCTTTGATGTGCTGAATCATTTGTTCATCGCTCTGACAATCTGGGCCTGGACGAAACTCATCACCCATCACGCCACTAAAGCTATCCGTTTGCGCTAACTTCCTGAGCACCTTGACGCCCTCCAGCAAGTCTCTGACATCCTCCTTATGAGAGAGGTAGTTAGGCTCAATGATGGGAGGTTTTGATGGGTCACTACTCCTCAATCGAACGCGACCTCTTGAGCGCGGACTGCAATTCGAAATTCCAAGTAGCATTGCTGAAAACGGATCCGGACTCATCATTGCGCGTTTGCCAGNAGACTCCAAAGAGTAACTAACCGGTGAAAAATAAAGCTGAATGTTTGGTTTTTCCAGCCCGTCGCGTGTCCGAATGAATCCCCCTGACTGGTTAACACTCAAACTGAGTGGCCCTCTCCTTGTAAAAATATATCGAATTCCCTGGTAGATTTTGCCAAGAATAGGCCTTAACTGATCGTTCAAGGTTGGTACTTTACTTTTATAAAAATAGCTCACCCCGAGNTGGTCTTGAAGGTTTTCTCCAACGGCAGGGCTCTCATGAACTAAGGGCACTGAAACCTGTCTTAAAACATTTTTTGGACCAACCCCTGAGAGCTGAAGAAGTTGTGGTGAGTTGATCGATCCTGCGCTTAAAATAACTTCGCGCGAGGCAGTCACCTCATGAACCTTGCCTNATTTTAGATACTCAACTCCGTAAGCTTTTTTGTCTTTAATGAGTACCCTAGTAGCAAAAGCATTTTTGATAATGGTAAGGTTAGTACGCCCCCTTATTGGCCAGAGGTAGGCCCTCGAAGAAGACATTCGCTGACCCTTGTGAGTGGTTATTTGATAGTTACCAACCCCGTCCTGAGTTGCCCCGTTCATATCCTTATTAAGGCCAATTCCAATCTCCTGGGCTGCAGATAAAAAGTTCTGACAGAGCGGGTGAAGCTGCTCGGACACCTCTGAGACATTTAAGGGTCCATCGCCGCCTCGATAATCATCAGGGCCATTCTGCCAAGACTCCATTTTCTTAAAGTAAGGCAAAACATCATCATACGACCAGCCTGGGTTTCCTGCCTCAGACCACTGGTCGAAGTCTTTAGGGTTTCCTCTCACATATACCATCGCATTGATTGAGCTAGATCCACCCAAGACCTTCCCTCTTGGCCAATAACTCGGCTTATTGTCNGCATCNGGACTNGGCTCNGTCNTATACATCCAGTTAACCGCCTTTTGGTGATAAGTCACCCCATAACCAATTGGCATTTGAATGAAGAAGCGGCGGTCCGAACCGCCAGCCTCGAGCAGCAAAACCTTATTCGATGCATCTTGACTGAGCCGATTAGCAATTACGCAGCCAGCAGAGCCTGCACCAACAATAATATAGTCGTATTTCATGTGATGAATATTAAAGCTTTTATGTATTAATTTGTAGAAATTAAAAAAATAATACCAAAATAATCTATAAACTTGAGGTCACCCATTAAACTAATTTTCAATGCTCATTTCAGATCCAGTCATTTTTCAGTCAATATTGCTTTTTGGCGCCTTCTTTGCAGGTATTGTACAGGGTGCAACGGGCTTTGGTAGTGGGATTGTACTGAACGCTTTTTGGCTTCATATTCTTGAGCCTTCAGCTGCAATTTCATTAAACATTGTCTCCTGTTTGTTTGTCTCTGCTCTTCCAATCTATAAGCTACGTAAAACTTTAGACTTCTCTAAACTCAAGTCGTTTGTAGTTTTTGGTGTCATTGGAATACCGACCGGTTTGCTCATTTTGACTATTACTGATCCGACTATCTTTAAGACGACTGTTGGATTTATATTAGTTGTCTTCTCAATCTGGAAATTCAGAAGTAAAAACATTTTAATAAACTTTAAAAGCAATCCGACTCTTGATAAATTTATCGGCTTTATCAGTGGAATACTGGGAGGGTTTGCTGCACTGGGCGGTATACTCCCAACAATCTGGGTCAATCTTCAAAGGCTTCCAAAAAATACTCAGCGCGGAACATATGAGCCATTCATATTTATAACCAGCATTGCAGCTGTTATCAGTTTTTATTTTGCTGGATTTTTGACTTTAGATATTTTTTATAACTTTCTGAAAGCATTTCCTGCACTCATGCTTGGATCTTGGATTGGCATCAAGATTTATGCACTCATAAATGAGACCCTTTTTAGACAAGTTATTCTGGGACTTATTTTTCTTGCGGGGTTGGTATTATTGTTTTAATAATTAGAACAACTTGTTTTATGGCACCGTGAGCAAAAATGTAGTTATTTCAGCAGCGGCAGATGGAATTGGTTGGTGCATTGCAAGCGCTTTGTTAGAGCAAGGATTCACGGTCTATGCATCGGACATTAATCAAAAAAAAATTGATGAGGTCAGTAAACATCCACTCATTAATAAAAGATTATTTATTGAAAATATCAATGCAAGTGACCCTGAATCAGTCAATCAATACTTTGAATCTCTGCGTAATAAAGTATCAAGTATTAGCGCCTTAATTAATAACGTTGGCATTGCCGGACCAACCAGCATGATGGAAGAAGTATCAGTTGATGACTGGAAAAATACAATTGATACTAATTTAAATAGTCATTTTTATTTCACAAAAGATGCAATCCCACTTTTAAAGGATAAAGGCGGCTCAATCGTCAACCTGTCTTCTACAGCAGGAATCTTTGGCTTTCCATTAAGGACCCCTTATGCAGCCTCTAAGTGGGCAATCATAGGGGTTACTAAATCATTGGCTATGGAGCTTGGTCAGTTCAATATAAGAGTCAATGCGATTTGCCCTGGATCAGTTTCAGGAGATCGAATCAACCGAGTCATAAAGGCAAAGGCAGAATCTCTTAGTGTTGATGAAAAGGAGGTTAGAGAGGATTTTGAGGGCATGGTTTCCCTCAAAACATTCGTTGACAAAGAGGATATTGCCAATATGGTGGTATTTCTATTATCGAATGAAGCCCACAGAATCTCAGGTCAAATTATGACAGTGGATGGCAATACAGAGAGGATGGACTAAAATACAATTTAGCTCAGCAACTCTTGAATGTCAGTGAAGTCCAGCGATATACTGAGACAACGCGTCAATCTCTTCGTTTGTTAATCCCATAGCAACATTATTCATCATCTCATTGACTCTTTCAACGCCATCAGAGTCTGTCTGCTGATTAATAGAATATTGACGGAAAGCCTTTAACTGAGACGCTGTATAGTCTGCATGCTGAGCAGCTACAGATGGAAAGCCAGCAGTTGGAATGCCTTTTCCTTTCGGACCATGACACGCGATACACGCTGTCGTTTGTGTATCCATCTTACCACCAACATAAATTTTTCTGCCAAGCTCAATCATTTTCTCTGAACCTTGTGCGGAATTTTCGCTGATTGTTTGGATTGAGTAGTAAGCTGCAACATCTTCCATATCTTGATCAGAAAGCGACAAAGCGACACCTGCCATCATTGCATTCTTTCTTTCACCTGACTTGAAATATTGGAGCTGCTTTACAATGTAAGCCTCACCCTGGCCTGCCAATTTAGGAAAATTTGGAATCGTACTATTTCCTGCAAGACCGTGACAACCCATACAAGTAGCAGATTTTGCTTGGCCTGCCTCTGCATCTCCTACAGCTAATATCGGGTTACTCAACGAAGTGATAAGTATAGAAGCTAAAATAATAACGATTTTTTTCATTCTCAATCTCCAAAAAATTCCAAGAAATTATACGTTATAAATGAAGGATAAGTAACCCTCTGATGATGCAAAATTTAAAAGAAAAGGTTTATTTCTGTGGGTCTTGAATCGCGAGATATTCTGCTATCGATTGCTCAAAGCCTTCAGCCATTGGAGCCATCGCATTCATGTATGCATTTTGCCGTTCGCCAGATTGAAAATACTCGAGCTGCTGAACAATCCAATCAACATCATTGCCTGCTAGAGAAGGAATAGATTCATCTTTAGAGCGACCATTTTCACCATGACAACTAGCACAACCCAATGCGTTATACATTGCCTCTCCCTCACTATTAGCGAGAGAGCTCATAGAAAAAGCAGTCAAAACAAAAGTGATTAATATATAAAAAATCTTCTTCATTAAATACGCGCCTTTATCAAATTAGACCCTCAGATTATACCAATTTCTAATTTATTATTTTCCTTTCCATTTTGGGGGCCGTTTTTCTGAAAAAGCCAAGGGGCCTTCTTTGGCGTCCTCAGAATGAAGCATTCTCTGGTAAGCTTCAATCTCTCCAGAACGCATAGACTCGTATGCACTCTCTAAATCCATAGCCTCTGTCTTACGAACAACTGACTTTATTGCGGCCAATGAGAGTGGTGCAGACATGGCAATCTGATGAGCCCAATCAAGCGCCTCATTGACTAAATCTTCCTGTTCACAGCTTCTATTAACAAGGCCAAAATGTTTGGCCTCATCAACTGTCATTCTTCTCCCTGTCAAGAGCATATCCATAGCCACTGCTTTTGGTAGTCGGCGAGGGAGTCTTAATACTCCGCCACTATCTGGAATGATTCCTAAAGTAGCCTCAGGAACAAAAAATTCTGCATTACTTGATGCAATAATGAGGTCTGCTGCAAGAGCCAACTCGAAACCACCACCAACCGCTAGTCCATTAACAGCTGCAATGACTGGCTTATCTAAATCCCATAGTTCTGTAAGCCCTGCAAAGCCTCCAGGCCCAAAATCTGCATCAACAGCTTCGCCCTCTGATGCCGCTTTTAAGTCCCATCCGCCGCAAAAAAAACGATCTCCAGCACCGGTAATGATAGCAACTCGTAGGTTTTTATCATCTCTATAGCGAATAAACGCCTCGCCCAACATATGACTTGTTTCGGCATCAATCGCATTAGCTTTTGGACGGTCTAAAGTTATGAGCATAACTTCATCATGCAACTCAAAATTTATAGCATTATTCATAATTTCCTCAATATAAAGTTTCCTAGTCTGAATTTAACCTGATAAGTACATCAGCTGCAACAACACCTTTTTTTTCTTTTAAAACAATCAATGGGTTAATATCCAACTCTAAAACATCATTTTCTTTAATTAACGCAATGATTGAGATAACCGCATCCACAACAGACTCTATATCTCCTTTTGAATTCCCCCTATAACCGCCGAGTAAGGGATACACTTTTAGCTTTGAAAGCGCCAATAAGACATCCTCTCTTGTCACTGGTAAAAGCAATAATGAACTGTCTTGTAGTATTTCAACAAATACGCCACCACCACCAATGATGACATGCTTTCCAAATGTTGGATCATGGTCAACACCAATGATTAATTCACACACAGAATCTTTAATCATTTTTTCAATTAACAGAGAAGAGTCAATTTTGAATAAATCATGACAGGCTTTTTCCAGCATTTCAGAGTCTTGAATATTAAGCCTGACAGCGCCTAGCTCGGTCTTATGGGCTAACTCAAGGCTTGAGACCTTTAGTGTAACTGGATAAGTGATATCTTCAGCAGCCTTTAATGCTTCAGATAGATTTTTTATGATGACTCCCTTTGGAATTGAAACTCCATAATTCTTAATAAGCTGCTTTCCCTCAAATTCAGTTAATTGCCTGCTTGCATTACTTTCTAAACTACCTTGAATTATATTTATTGCTGGTGTTTCTTCTCGCTTAAAAGCGCGTCCAATTTTGTAAGAGTGGTTGAGAGCTTTGAGGCAAGTGTCTAAGCCAATCATAGGGGTAATACCGTAATTCAGACATTCATCTATGATTCGTTTTGGCATGCAGTCTGCCATAGATGCAAGCACTATTGCCTTTTCATTTGTTCCAGTGATTGCGTCCGAAAGTGCTAAAAGCGTTGTATCCCAATCTTTTTGTTCAGATTCCGATGTTTTTGGCCAATCTAACAACAACATGGTAGCAGCAAAACTTCCATTAATCATTTGTTTAAAACACTCTGATGTTCTTTTTAGATCACCCCAAATAAATGTATGATAATCCAATGGATTATCTACTTCAACATATTCATTTAGTGTTTGTTTGACTTTACTTTTGTGAGAGTCAGTAAGGCTTGGAAAAGCGATCTCCATGCCATCAATTAAATCAGCCATCATTCCAGCCTCTCCTCCTGAACAGCTCATAGAGGCAACACCATTATGGTCAATAACCCCTACAGCACTTAACAGTTTTAGGGTCTCAAGAAATTCAGGGACTGAATCGACTCTGGCAATACCGAGTCTTTCAAAATAGAAACTAAATAATTCATCTGACCCCGTCAAGGAGCTTGTATGGCTTAGAGCAATCTTAGCAGAGGCTGAAGTCTTACCTGATTTAATTGCAATGATTGGTACTTTCATTTTGAGTGCTCTTCTTGCAGCACTATCAAATGACTTAATATCTTTAATACCTTCGATATGAAGGCCAATCGCATTAACTCTTGTATCATCCAACATTGCATGAATAATATCTGCAATATTTGTGTTTGTCTGATTGCCCACTGTAAACATATAGGCAATTGGAAGGCCAGAGGATTGCATAGTCATATTTAGACCGATATTTCCGCTTTGAGTAATGATTGCAACGCCCTCACTAACATGGTCACATCCATTAACATCGGGCCAAAGTGCAACTCTATCGAGACTATTGACGAATCCGTAACAGTTCGGGCCAATGAGCGGCATTCCATTTGCTGCTTCAAATAATCTCTGGTTTCGTTTCGCACCTTTATCACCAACTTCTCCAAATCCTGAGGCGTATAAAACTGCTCCACCACCTCCCATTGACTTGAGATCAGAAACTATCTCGATAGCTGATTCTGCATTAACAGCGATAAACGTTGCATCGGGAGCCTCAGGCAAATCTTTAATGTCTCTATAACATTGGATGCCTTCAAGTTTATCCAAAGTTGGATGAACAGCCCATATTTTATGATTAAAGCCTAACTTTTTTGACTCTTTAATAGCAAAATCAGCACCTCGATTTCCAACTACAGCAATTGATTTTGGAGATATTAATCGATGCAAATTACTTCTGCTCATAAGGGGCTACTCAAATGGCCTAAGAAGTGATCTAGAAATAATATGTCTTTGAATTTCGCTAGTGCCATCCCAGATCCTTTCAACACGATGATCTCTCCATATCCTCTCTAAAGGGAGTTCATCCATCAAGCCCATACCTCCTAATATTTGGATGGCCTCATCTGAAATCATCGCAAGCGTTTCAGTCGCCTTAAGTTTTGCCATCGCGGCATCACTATCAGTCATTTCACCTTGAGTATCCTTCCAGGCAGCCTTAAGAGTCAAAAGTTCTGCAGCCTGAAGCTCCATAGACATATCAGCCAGTTTAAAAGAGACGCCTTGAAATTTACCAATGCGTTGACCAAATTGTTCACGTGTCGCGGCCCACTCAGTGGCTATCTGTAAAGCTCTTTCAGCCCTACCAAGACACATCGCAGCAACGGATAATCGAGTAGCGCCTAACCACTCATTAGCAACATCAAAACCATGGTCAACGTCGCCCAACACCTGTGATTCGTGAACACGGCAGTTATCAAAATTAAGAATGAAATTATGATAGCCTCTATGAGAGACGCTGTTATAACCTGGCTCTACAGAAAAACCGGGTGTTCCCATATCAATCAAAAAACTGGTAATCTTTTTTTTCTCACCTCTAGAAGTTTGCTCAACTCCTGAGGCTGCAAATAAAATAACAAAGTCAGCCATATCTGCATGACTTATGAAATGCTTTGATCCATTAATTACAAAGAAATCACCATCTCGCTCTGCTTTACATTTCATCGAACGAACATCTGAACCAGCGTTAGGCTCAGTCATCGCAAGACAGTCAACTTTATCTCCTCGGATAGTTGGTAGAAGATAATCATCAATTTGTGACCCCTTACATGCCAATAAAATATTACTTGGCCTGGCAACAATATACTGAAGTCCAAAATTTGCTTTACCTAATTCCTTTTCTAAAAGGCATAAAGTTAGTGTATCAAGACCACCACCACCATGAATTTCAGGCATATTGCAAGCATAAATACCACTTTCAATTGCTTTTTGCTTTATATTCTCTGCAACTGATTCTTCAATCTTATTGCTCTTTTCAACGTCATCTTCAAAAGGATAGAGCTCCTTTTCAACAAAACTTTTGACAGAGTCAATAATCATTTGTTGCTCATTTGTAAGTCCAAAATCCATTTTTCTTCCTTGAATTAATTTAATTTATATTTTCATCACTCGACCTTTTTGTTTCGGTGATGGTAATTTTTGGTGAGAATTCCATACCTTTTCAAGAATTTCAAACACATCATGATCAATTTCGCTCGCTCTTGCTTTCTTCATATCAACATGAATTATCATTTGTTCAGTGGTTGCCAATAAGTCACCTGTATCGCCATGAAACATCTGATGGAAAATGTGGAGTCTTTTGGAGTCTAATCCAAGCACCTGTGTCAGAAACTTTAAAGGTTCGCCCTCTGAAGCTTCCAAATAGTAATTGATGTGTGTCTCTACTGTATAGAAGGATTGACCCGCCATTCTATAGTTATTATCAATCCCTATATATTGAAACAAAGCATCGGATGCATCGCCAAATGCGTAGAGGTAGAATGACTCACTCATATGCCCATTGTAATCAATCCAGTCTGGATCGACTTTGGCATTGTAGAGAGCTAAAGGTTCATTTAAATTATCTTCTTTAGAAAAGTACTTGTATTCTCTTTTTAGATATATTTCGTTATCCATATGTCGTCAAAATTACCTGTAGAATTAGAATGTAACGAGAACTCAATAAATAAAGATTATATAATGGATTAAAAGCCTCGCAATACTTGAATTATGCATAATTCCTACCGTCAAGCCAAATTTCTCTTATCGTGTCCTTCTCTTAAGGGCTGTCCAAATGATAGTGGCTATGAAGTGATTTTTGCAGGCCGCTCAAATGCAGGAAAATCGAGCGCAATAAATACATTAACTGAACAAAAAAAATTGGCTAAAGTAAGTAGAACGCCGGGCAGAACTCAGCACCTTGTTTTTTTTGAGCTTGGAAATGATCGAAGACTTGTTGACCTCCCAGGTTATGGCTATGCCAAAGTTCCAGACTCAATTAAGCGTGATTGGCATCAGAATATGAGTCAGTACTTTGATAATCGTAAATGTATCAAGGCCGCTATACTGGTGATGGATTGTCGCCATCCTCTTAAACCTTTCGACCAAATGATGCTGGAATGGTGCATTAATAGCAAAGTGCCAGTAAACATCTTATTAACTAAATCTGATAAATTAAAAAAGGGTGCTTCAAGCTCTGCCAGACTTTCAGTTATGAAAGCAGTTAAAGATTTTCCATCAGTCAATGTCCAGCTATTCTCATCTTTAAAAAAGGAGGGTGTTCCTGAACTATGTATGTATTTAGACAAAGTATTTGAAATGAGTAATGAGAGTTAATATAGATCTCTCATCAATTCAAGCAAAAGATACAATCATTGCTGCGAATAATCGTCAAGCTCTTGCTATTAAGAAATCAATACCTCTTGCAAGTGGCGCTTCTAAAATACCCAGAATATTCTCCTATCAATCTTGGATTGAAAAGTTTTGGAGATCTCATAACCCAACGAAAGAATATCGTCTACTAAGCCACCTTGAGCTTAGGTTCTTAATAAAAAAGTTTTGTAAAGATAGTCCTGCTAAAAATCCTGAAACCTTCATTGAAGAATTGATTAAATGCTATAGACTTTGTAAAAGCTACGGAATCCCAATTGCTGAAATCAAAACGTTTCCATCCATCACATCTAAGTTATATGTTGAAATAATAGATAGATTTGAAAAATTTAAAAATGATAATAAGTGCATAGACCAAACCGATATTCTCAACTTATCCTTATCAAATCTTAAGCATGATCACCTCAATGAAGAGCGCTATTATCACTATGGATTCAATGAACCAACTCCCGAGCAAAGAGAGCTCTTCAAAGCCTTTGAATGTTCGCCATTGGCAAATCGTAAAATAACAAGTCATTCGCAGAATTATTCATTCATTGATCAAGAAGCTGAATTAAAAACAATAGCGAAATGGGCCAGGGAAATCAATACCAATAATCCTGAAAAAAAAATTGGCATCGTCATCCCTAATTTAAATGACTTGCAACACATAGTGAAGACATCGTTTGATCTTGAGTTCTCATCACAACTAATTGAAACTCATCAAAAGCCATACAATATATCTTTGGGAATTCCTCTTGGCAATTACCCTCTGATTAACAATCTTTTTTCCATTATGAGGCTATCTTCGCAACTTATCAATGGTCGTGTTGAACATGAGTTGTTGATGCAGGTGGCTACTTCACCCTATATTAAAGGTGCAAGAAGTGAACAAAATAATCGTGCGTTACTTGTCAATAAAATTCTAAAAATTGGCTCAAAAGAGAGTCAAGCCAAAAAAATTATTGAATTATGCGGTGACTGTTCATTACTCAAAGAGATTTTTATTTCAATCAGTACTCTTAAATGTGCAAAAAAATCAACATTAGAGGATTCTTTAGATTTAATCAACTCAATTTTACTTCTTTGTGGCTTTACTTCAGATCGAAGCCTTTCAAGTAGTGAATATCAAATTTTTGAAAAGTATCAAATGGAAAGCTTGATTCTTAACAAAATGTCAATATTTCACAAAAAATCATCTCTAATAGACGTACTTGAAATTTTAATCGCTCACATGAATGCGGTGATATTTCAACCTCAAAGTGGTCCTGCTAATATTCACATATTAGGCTCATTGGAAGCTGAAGGATTATTTTTTGATTATGCCTGGGTCTCAAGTATGACTAGTGATTTCCTGCCAGGAAAAATAAAAATGCCTCTATTTATCCCTCCTAAAACTTCTATTGAATACTCCTTGCCAAGCACAAGCTTCACACTGATAACTAAAGAGAGTGAGGCAACTCTTAATAACTTATTGAATCTAAGTAGTCATCTAATAAATAGCTATTCAAAAACTTCCAATAACCGTGATGAGCTTCCAACACCCTATATAAATTTTGAGGATTATCCTAATACCATAGCGCATGAAACATTGCCAAAAGAAATGGAATTGATAGATGATTTTATCGCTCCCGAGATAGATAATTTTGAAATTAAGAAAGGTGTCAGTACTCTTCAAGATCAAATTAGTTGCAGTTTTAAAGGTTTTGTAAATAGACTTAATATTCAAGAATTTGATGAAACTCACATTGGTCTCAGTAGACTTGAGCAGGGGAGTCTTGTTCATAAAATTTTAGAAAGTTTTTTCAATGAAATATCATCGAGTTCAAAATTAAATAAACTCTCTGAAGCCAAACTTCAGGAGCTCATTAGTAAACATATTGGGTCGGCCTGTAAAGAAATTTCTCAATCAAACTTTAAATCAATCGAAAAGGAAAGGCTCACAAAAATTATCAACAAATATATTAAGCTTGAAAAAAACCGTGAATTCTTTCAAGTAATAAAGACAGAGTCAGAATCCAAAGTTGATGTAAATGGCCTTAAATTCTCTACTCGAATAGATCGAATGGACCAAATGGAAGATGGCAAAAAACTCATCATTGATTATAAAACAGGTCAAAACGTTAATTTGAGTCAACTGACTGGCGATCCTTTAGAGCAGGCTCAGCTTCCAATCTATGCGATTACGAATCCAGTTGATGGCGTTGCCTTTGCAACTGTAAACGCTAAAGATTGTCAGTTTAAGGCAATAACAAAAAATAAACATGATTTGCCAATAAGTCAACAAGCGATTAAAAGAATGCCAGAGTGGAATAAGCAGGTTTCAGAGTGGAAGTCAGAACTCAACTCAGCAAGTCAAAAATTTCAGGAAGGGGTCGCTGAAGTTTTACCCACAATAAATGCTTGTGATTACTGTGATTATGATTTACTTTGTAGATTTGAGAAATCTGGCAATAACCGATAGTCTTTCTTCTAATAGTTCTTGAGCAATATTCAGATTTTTTAAATCTGAAATCTTTATTGAGTTAAGTAAAGTTTGTAATTGGACAATGTGGGCTGTATTTATCCCAAGATTATCAAAAGTGGTGAGAATAATTTCGAACCTTTTTTGTCGCCTCATTCCATCACTCTTAAGAAAGAAATTTAATATATCTTGAGGGCTATGATCTACAAATTCTGATGCAAAATGATGCCACATTGAAACAAGCTCAGCAATCTGCTGAAAATCTTTTGGGCACTTAAGGTGTTCGCAAAGTGACTGAATATTTGTTGTACTTTGATTATAAAGCCAGAGAGCAAACTTTACTTCAGGATTCTGATTTAACTTATCAAGTAACTTGAAATTTTCATTTTGAACAGCTTCTAGCATCGGAAATAATTTTTGGTAAGCGCCTGACTCCATTAACACATCAAAAAAAACAGAGGTTGACACAGAACTCATTGAAAGAGAGATTTCCTTAAAAACTCTCTCTGGTGTCAGCGCATCCACCTCGCCTGAAACGACCATCTTTTTCATTAAATCAAGAGTTTTTGAGTCTATAGTAAAGCCAAGATTGTTAAATCGGGATGCAAACCTTGCTGTCCTGAGAACTCTCACTGGGTCCTCAGAAAAAGCATCAGAAACATGACGGATTTTTTTCTGTTTTAAATCCTTGATTCCATCAAAGGGGTCAATATATTCTCCAGTTCCATCCTTATTTTGAGCTATAGCGTTAATAGTTAGATCCCTTCTAGAGAGATCCTGCTCCAAAGTCACAGAATTCGATGTATCAAACTCAAAACCCTTATACCCCTTACCAATCTTTCGTTCTATACGAGCTAAAGCATACTCATCATTAGTTTTTGGATGAAGAAACACAGGAAATTCTTTTCCAACCTGACGAAAACCTAAAGACTTCATCTCCTCAGGAGATGATCCAACTACGACAAAGTCCTTTTCTGTTGTTTCGGTAGCGACACCTAAAATCCTATCCCGAATTGCGCCACCAACTAAAAATTCTTTCATAAATTTTAACTTTAGATATTGATGTTAATCTCAAATTTCTCTTATAATACACGAATGAACAAAAAGAAGAATTTATCACCCGAAGCTTATCACATCACTCAAGAATGCGGAACTGAGCCGCCTTTCTCTGGTGAGTATTATAACCATAGTGAAACTGGAAACTATCACTGCATCTGTTGCGACGCATTGTTATTCGAATCTAGCACTAAATTTGATTCAGGAAGTGGCTGGCCGAGTTTTTATGAGCTCGCTAATAGTGATTGTGTAAGACAATTAGAAGATGATTCATTAGGTCATATGAGAATTGAAGTGAGATGCTCCTCATGTGATTCTCATTTAGGTCATGTTTTTCCAGATGGGCCACAACCAACTGGAAAACGCTACTGTATTAACTCTGTTGCTTTAAATTTTTCTGGTGATTAATCGTAGCTGATTTAGATAGGGAAGTCTTTTTTAAAATAAAAGCACCATTGCTGCAAGAAAAGCCAAGAAAATTGAAAAGCCTTTTTTGAGTTTATTGCTATCCAACTTATGTGTAACTTTTGCTCCTAATGGTGCAAAAAAAATACTCGCAGCAACTATTGTAATCAGCGCTTCAAAGTTTACAAAACCAATACCTCCAGTTGGAAGAGCTTGAGATAAACCAGCCACCACAAAACCAATACTTCCAGCAATAGCAATTGGCATTCCAACTGCTGCAGAAGTTGCAATAGCGTTTTTAATTTCAACATTGTTATAAACTAAGAATGGAGTGGTCATTGTCCCGCCACCAATTCCAACCATGGCTGAAATCAAACCAATAAAATAACCTGCAAAAGACCAAATCCACCTTGATAAGTTATCAGCATGGCTGGATGCACTGATGCCAAACCACATAATTAAAGCCACAGTAATTTCAAAAAAAGCAAAGAACATTCTTAGAAAGTCAAAGCTCAAATATTTCGCCAAAATAGCCCCGCTATATGAGCCCAACAGAATTGTTGGAGTAAGCTTAACAAAGTTTCTCCAAAGAATAGCGCCATGACGATGATGAGCATAAAGACTTGAGATAGATGTAAAGACAATGACCGCTAGAGCAGTTCCAATTGAGGTATGCATTAAGATTGATTGATCTATCGATGGGGCCAATAGATAAAGCAATACTGGGACAATTATTAAACCACCACCAATGCCAAGAAGGCCTGCTACAAAACCAGAAAAGGCGCCAAGTAATAAAAAGAGGATCGTTAATTCACTCATAACCTATAGTCAATTTGATACCTATCAGC
>PASI01000022.1 GCA_002711905.1 Thiotrichales bacterium | reverse complement strand
CAATGTTTTCATCATAATAATGTCCTAATAATCAACATTCTCAAGAAACACTCGATAAAATATTCATGAAGTTGATATTATTTGGAGAAATTGAAGCAGTGCTTAGAATTGCAACACGCAAAAGTCCGCTGGCGCTCTGGCAAGCAGAATTCGTTAAGTCAAGGCTAGAGTATTTCTATCCTGAGTTGAAGATAGAGTTGGTCAAAATGACGACCCAAGGCGACAAGATACTTGATACACCCCTTTCAAAAATTGGTGGCAAAAATCTTTTCATCAAAGAACTTGAAATTGGAATGATGGAAGGAAAAGCTGATATAGCAGTTCATTCAATGAAAGATGTACCCTACGAATTACCAGAGGGTTTTAGGATTGGCGCCATTCTTGAGCGTGAAAATCCATTTGATGCTTTTGTTTCAAATCATTTCAAAAGCATTGAGGATCTTCCTATTGGTTCCCGTGTTGGCTCATGCAGCCTAAGGCGAATTGTCCAATTAAAGGCGTTGAGGCCAGATTTAGTTATTCTGGATTTAAGGGGAAATGTAAACACCCGCTTAAAAAAACTTGATGATGGTGAGTACGATGCAATCATTTTGGCTTGTTCAGGTCTTATTAGACTTGGCTTTGAGGATCGAATTAAACAACACCTTATTGCTCAACAATCTTTACCTGCTGTTGGTCAAGGTGCGCTTGGAATCGAGGTTAGAGAAAATGATAATGAAATTATTAAGCTTCTAGAGCCACTCATTCATAAGAAAACGATGGATGAAGTGGGTGCTGAAAGAGCAATGAATGCATCACTCCAGGGAGGTTGCTCGGTCGCAATTGGCGCTTATGCTACAAGCAATGGGAGAGAATTACACCTTAGAGGTATGGTTGGTAATGTTGATTCTGGGGAAGTAATAAGAGTAGATGAGCATGGAGAGTTGAGTCAGCCAAAAGATTTGGGTGAACGAGTCGCCAATAAGCTCTTATCTTTGGGCGCAAAAAGACTATTAAGCGGAGTATGATTTGATTCTATCAAGTGAACAACTGGCGCCATTATTAAAAGAACTTAATGAATGGTGTATGAAAGATGAAAAGCTTTTTAGAGTGCTTCACTTTAAAGACTTTACTAAAGCGATTGAGTTTATGAATCAAGTTGCAATCACTGCAGAGACAATGGATCATCACCCTGAATGGTCGAATGTCTACAACAAAGTGGAGATTCATCTAGTGACTCATAGTGAGGGGGGAGTTACGCGGCTTGATATCGATTTAGCGAGGGAAATTGACTCTCATTTCAATTCTTTTAAGCTTTAATCAAATAAAGCGTCGACAAAATCTTTTGCATTGAAAGGCTTCAGATCTTCAATTGCCTCTCCAACTCCAATATAACGAATAGGCAACTTTAAGGAATCAGAGATTGAGAATAAAACCCCGCCTTTTGCTGTGCCATCAAGTTTGGTTATTGCTAAACCAGATAAATTGATAGATTTGTGAAATTCATTTGCTTGTTGAATGGCATTCTGTCCTGATCCTCCATCGATCACAAGAAGGGTTTCGTGTGGAGCATCCTCGTTATGTTTTTTAAGAACTCTTTTAATTTTTTCGAGCTCCTGCATGAGGTTATCTTGAGTGTGAAGTCTTCCAGCAGTATCAGCTATCAAGATGTCTACTTTTTTTGCAATTGCTGATTGATAGGCGTCATAAACAACTGATGCCGCATCTGCACCAGTCTTTTGAGCTATGACAGGGATATCATTTCTCTCGCCCCAAATCTGAAGCTGCTCTACAGCGGCCGCTCGAAAGGTATCTCCAGCAGCAAGCATGACTGTTTTCCCTTCACTCTGAAATAACTTCGCTAGCTTGCCTATCGTTGTTGTTTTTCCCGCTCCATTAATACCAACTACAAGGATCACAAAAGGGATTTCTGAACTAGGTTCTAATAGATTTTCTTTGATTAACAAAGACTCTAACTCCTCCTTAATGAGCTGATAGAGACTATCTTCATCTTTTAGTTCCTTTCTAGATGCTTTTTTTCTAACGACTTCAATCACTTTGTCGGTTGTTTGGATACCAATATCTGAACCAATTAAAAGCATCTCTAACTCTTCAAGAAGGCCATCATCAATCTTCTTTTTGCCAATAACGAGAGAAGAGAGGCCATCACCAAGCTTTTTTTTGGACTTAAATAGTCTTTCCTTGAGCGAAGTTTTATTTTTTTCTTCCTGGGGGTCTTGGCTTGGAGTTTTTTTAAAAAAATTCAGCATATTATGAATCTGTGTGTTTGATAGTAAATTTTACTCTGTGACAAGTCATAAGATAAATTAATAAGTAAATGATAAATAAACTAATCTTTATGAATATTAGACATAATAACGTGTCAAAACGGTATTATGATTTATATTTTTTTGGATTATTATGCTTTGGGTTAAGGCCATACACGTTTTTGGATTTGTTTCTTGGATGGCAGGAATGTTTTACTTGCCTCGCTTATTTGTCTATCACTCGATGGCAGATGATGCAATCAGTATTGAACGCTTCAAGATCATGGAGCGTAGGTTATATAACGGCATAATGATGCCAAGCTTCATCCTAACAACTATATTTGGTTTTTGGATGATTCAGAACTATGCATGGGAAGTTTATAGCGATATGTATTGGCTCAAGATTAAGCTATTCCTTGTGGCTATTTTGGTAGCCTATCATTTTTACTGCGGCTATTTAGTTAGAGTTTTCGCAGCTGATAAAAATATCAAATCTCATGTTTTTTTTAGGTGGTTTAATGAATTTCCAGTCATAATATTAATTGGAATAATTATTCTGGCAGTGGTTAAACCTTTTTAAGAGCGTTTATGAGTATTTCAGAAGATACAAAAGAATTAAATTCCTACATTAATGGGCGAGTTGATATTGATTCTGTTGCGACTTTTAAGGGTAATGAGCATATAGTCAAGCTCAAGCTTAAATTTGATATTGAAAGAATTAGAGAGGCTCTTGATCAAATTAAGTCAAGTTCAAAATTTAAAACTGCTGCCTCGGGCTTTCATGCTCTAGCGATGACTCGAAGAAAAGATGGATCAGTTGACTCTGATAAAGATCTTGTGGGCCGCTACTATACGCGAGTCGATAATAGCTATGATGAGGTAGCCAAAGACGAACTGGTGGACGAATCATTATTTAGTGAGCTTGTTGATGTATTCAAGGGGACTTACTTTGAGACGATTCATAAAGAGTTATCAGCACGATATCCCATTGGAAGAGTTCGAATACTAGAAAAAGATAGCTATAACTGCAATTCTTGGCATAGAGATCCAGAGCCTAGAATTCATATACCAATATATACAAATCCAGGTGCTTTGTTTATAGTTAACCACCACTGTACTCATCTACCTGCAGATGGCTCAGTTTTTTTTACTGATACTCGTGGCTACCATACGGCTTTAAATGGTGGAGAGCAGCCTAGAACACACCTTGTAGCGACGTTAGCCTATCCTGAGTACAAACCTTAGATCTATCTCAATATGAATCAATACAAAAGAAATAGTAGTCATTCTCGAAAAAGTGAATTTAAAAATCTAATTGATTTTAGAAGTGATACCGTAACTCTGCCTTCAAAAGAGATGTTATCAGCCATTCAAGATGCCAAAATGGGTGATGATGTTTATGATGAGGATGATGAGGTTAATGAGCTCCAGAAATATGCAGCTAATTTATTAGGTAAAGAGGCAGGCTTATTTTTTCCAAGTGGAACTCAGAGTAATTTAACAGCAATGCTTTCACATTGTCAGCGCGGCGATGAGGCACTCATTGGTAAAAACTATCATACAAATGTTTATGAAGCTCGTGGCGTATCAGTTCTAGGAGGAGTGGGAATTTGTCCAATTGAAACTTCTGAAACGGGATCTATGGATGTTGGGGATATGCTCAACGAAATTAAAGATGACGATCCACATTATGCAGTAACCAAACTACTTTGCTTAGAAAATACTATTTCAGGTAAAGTTCAGCCTCAAAATGAGCTTGAAGTGCTAGCTAATGCTGCCCATAAAAAAAATCTTAAGGTGCACTTAGATGGCGCTCGATTATTTAATGCACATATTTATACAGGTGCTTCTATGGAGAGTTTAACAAATTGTTTTGATAGCGTTTCATTATGCCTATCAAAAGGTTTAGGCGCTCCTATTGGCTCATTATTAATTTCAGATCAAACTACTATTGATAAAGCGCGCCGCCTAAGGAAAATGCTTGGCGGAGGGATGAGGCAAGTTGGAGTGATCGCTTCTTGTGGTATGTATGCTTTAAAAAATAATGTTCAAAGACTTCAGGATGATCATGACAACGCAAAACTTCTAGCTGATGGGCTCTCATCAATATCAGAGTTGTCAGTCGATTATGGTGATAATCAAACAAATATGGTATTTGTAAATTGTCCCAAGGCGCATAGAAAGCCTCTAGAAAATTTTTTATTTGATAAAGAAATAATCACCTCTAATCTTGACAGGGGAAGGCTCGTTTGTCACTTAGGAATTACTGAAAAAGATATATTATTTGTGATCGATTCTTTTAAAGAATACTTTAAAAGAGCTAGCTAAGAATCTGATTTAAAAAAGTTTTTGTACGCTCATTTTGAGGATTATTGAAGAATTCTTCTGGCGTATTCTGCTCAACAATCTCACCACCATCCATAAAGATAATTCTATCCGCAACTTGTCTTGCAAAGCCCATCTCGTGGGTGACACAAATCATTGTCATCCCACTATTAGCAAGGTCAATCATTGTATCTAAGACTTCTGAAACCATTTCTGGGTCCAGTGCTGAGGTAGGCTCATCAAAGAGCATAACTTTTGGCTGCATACATAAACTTCTTGCGATTGCAACTCTTTGTTGTTGGCCTCCTGAAAGCTGCTCAGGATATTTATCAGCCTGCTCTGGAATCTTGACATGTTTCAGCATCGAAAGAGCTCTTTCTTTAGCTTCATTTTTGTCAATTCCCCTGACCCAGTTTGGACCAGCCATGCAGTTCTCTATGACTGTTAAGTGAGGGAATAAATTGAAACTTTGAAACACCATTCCTATATCTTGTCTTACAATATCAACATCTTGCATTTTTTCATGAAGTTCGATTCCACATACTTCTATTGATCCTTCTTGATGAGCTTCAAGTCGATTAAGACATCTAATTAGTGTGGATTTTCCTGAACCTGATGGGCCGCATATTACAATTTTTTCTTTAAGTTTAATTTCAAGATTGATATCTTTAAGCGCTTGAAAGTCTCCATACCACTTATTCACGCCTTTTAACAAGATGACTGGATTTTCAATTGAAGAGCTATTGTGCATAATCAAGTTTTTTGTTGATATTTTCTTTCAATGCGTGCCTGAATCATTTCAAGAATGATTGTAAGGGTCCAATAAATCATTGCAGCTGTAAGTAACATTTCTAAATGATTATAATCTTTTGCACCTAATTTTTTGGCCAGGAACATTATCTCCCAAATTCCAAGAACAGAAACTAAAGAGCTGTCCTTAAGCATCGCAATAAATTGGTTGCCGGTTGGTGGCACTATAATTGGTATTGATTGAGGTAATATAATTTTTCGAAGTATTAACCCAAATTTAAAACCTAATGCTCTTGAAGCTTCCCATTGCCCCTTTGGTATACTTTGGATTCCAGCACGAAAAATTTCAGTCATGTAAGCCCCATAACAAAGCGATAGCGCTGCAATACCAGAAGGAATAGCATCAATCATGAATCCTAGTTGAGGAAGGCCCATGTATATTAGATAAATTTGAAGAAGAAGAGGAAGTCCTCTAAATAAAGAGGTGTAAAAACTTGCTATCGCATAAGCAAATCCATTATTTGAAAGTTTAGCTATAGCTCCAACGATCGCTATAGCAGTAGCAATTGCAATCGAAACTGCTGAAATATAAATTGTGGTGAAAAGACCTTTGGAAATCATAAGGCCAATTTTGCTTGGAATGCATAATTTCTCTCTAGCTGATTCTGTGGAACAAATAAAATCATTCTTAAATATATATGATATCTCAAGATCAAAAGAATAGGCAAAAGCCAAGAAGAGAAAAAACAACTCTATCCAAACAATTAGAATTTGAATTTTTAATCTAGCAAAACTAATTAATAATAAATTTCCAACAAATAATATTGTAAGGACAAATGAAACCGCTAGACGTCCAAAAAAGCCGCTTTCTTTAGGGTTACCAATAACGGGGCTAAGAAATTCACCAAAAATGGTGTTTGTGAAATTAAAGGCAAAAAAAATCGCCAATACCGTTAATGATAAACAGAGAAGGAATACTGGTTTATGCAGTGCCTTATCTTCAATAACGGTATCGACGAACATACCTTTCTATAAAACTTAAGTAAAACTTATACTAGTAATATTTATATTAGTATGCAACAGTGTAGTCGTTAGAGCTACCATCTGCATTTTTAAACCACTTCATTGACAGAGTAGTCAACGTGTAGTCTTTTTGCATTTCAGCAATAACTCTAGCAATTTCAGCATCTAACTCAGGGTCATCATTACCCTTATCAGTAGCAACTGAAAGAGGCTCAAAGAATGCAGGATCACCTAGGAATTTAATAGGATAGCCATCTTCTATAGCACCTTGAATCATTGGAACAGAGTCAATAATACCGTCATTACGAACGCCTGCACCTAGACGAGTATCATCAAGGCATGTATGGCCATCAGCAAGAGAAGTAATAGTTCCTGGTGTAACCTTATATGTGAATGCAGGTGCGTCAAGCATATCTAGACTTCCTTCAAGATACATCTCCCAAGTTGAAGCAGCTGTAGTACATATATTTTTACCATTTAGTCCAGCTAAAGTGGTTACAGTAGAGTCAGTGTGAACAGCAAAACTTGCTGGCGTATAGTAGTAAACTGCTGGAAAATTAAGTACTTCAGAACGACCAGCTGTTGGAGTCATTGATCCAACAGAAACGTCCCAACGCATATTCCAGTTACCTGCTGTTATAACGCCCCAGTCAGGTGTAATAAATCGAGCTTCAACACCCATACGCTTAGCGATTTCTCTTCCAACATCTACATCAAAACCTTCCATTTCNCCAGCATCATTAATATATGAAAATGGCGCCCAGTTTGCATCAGTTGCAATCATTAGTTCATTGTTATTTTTAATATAATCATAAACAACACCTGCTTTAGCAGTCATACCTATAGATAGTAGTGCTACTGCAAAAACAATTGANGACTTTTTAAAGCCTAACTTAATACTCATTTATCTCTCCTTTATATATTTAAGAATTTACGAACCTACAATTGTACACATATTTTGAAATGAAACCAGTCATCAAAACAGATTAAATATTAAAAAAAAATATAGAGTTTAGGCTTTAAAAACGCCTGTAGAGAGGTAACGATCCCCGCGGTCACANATAATGGTTACAATTACAGCATTATCAACTTGTTTAGAAAGTTCAACTGCTGAGGCGACCGCACCGCCAGCTGATATGCCAGAGAAAATACCTTCCTGAATCGCAAGATCTCTTGTTGTTTGCTCAGCATTTGCTTGAGAAACATCCATAATCCTATCAACACGAGATGGTTCAAAGATAGTAGGTAGATAACCCTCGGGCCATCTTCTAATACCTGGAATATGAGAATCACCATCAGGCTGAATACCGACAATTTGAATAGACGGGTTTTTTTCTTTAAGGTATTTTGATACGCCCATAATGGTACCTGTAGTTCCCATTGAGCTAACAAAATGCGTAATTTCACCATTCGTATCACTCCATATCTCTCTTGCAGTGGAAGAGGCGTGGGCATTTGGGTTATCTTCATTGGCAAACTGATTGAGTTGAAGTCCCTTTCCATTCTGACTCATCTCGTTAGCTAAATCTCTTGCTCCTTCCATGCCAAGCTCTTTAGAAACTAAGATCAATTCAGCGCCATAGGCTGTCATTGCATCTCTTCTTTCTTGAGATAAGTTCTCCTGCATAATTAGAATCATTTTGTAGCCTTTTATTGCTGCTACCATTGCAAGNGCTATACCCGTATTCCCACTTGTAGCTTCAATAAGAGTATCACCAGGATGAATCTCTCCTCTATTTTCAGCTTCAGTAATCATGTTAAGAGCTGCTCGGTCTTTAACAGATCCAGCTGGNTTATTTCCTTCTAGCTTAGCAAGAATAATATTTGAAGAGTTTGGATTTAATCTTTGCAGGCGAACCAGAGGCGTNCNACCAACACACTGATCAATTGTTTTGTAGGACTTTTTGCTCATAAATCTTCAGATAGTATCATAAACTTAAAGCCTTCAAAAAAATTACATGTTGTCTAGGATAGCTTTTTTGACTTCTTCAAGTGTTGGGTTGACATTAATCATTGCGCCTGTATCACACTGAGAAATTGCCGTGTCTGGATCTTTTAGTCCGTGACCTGTAAGTGTACAAACTACAGTTGAGCCATCAGGTATTTTTCCAGACTTAATATCTCTCAATGCNCCTGCCACTGAGATGGCTGAGGCTGGTTCACAAAAGATACCTTCTTTTTCTGTTAACAACTTTTGAGTGGTTAGAATCTCTTTATCAGAAAAGGAATCAAACCAACCATTTGAATCTTTGCTTAGTTGGAGAGCTTGATCCCAGCTTTGAGGATTACCAATTCTAATTGCTGTAGCAATGGTTTCAGGATTTTCAACTCTCGANCCTTTGATAAATGGTGCAGCGCCTTCTGCTTGATAGCCNAGCATTGTCGGTGTTGAAGAGGCTTTTCCAGCCTCAAAGTATTCTGTATAACCCATCCAGTGAGCCGTTATATTTCCTGCATTACCTACCGGTAGGCAATGAAAATCAGGTGCGTGACCGAGCTCTTCAATGATCTCAAATGCTGCAGTTTTTTGGCCTTGTAGCCTGAAAGGGTTGATTGAGTTAACAATGGAAACTGGTGCGAATTCAGCCACCTCTTTAACAAGCTGCATGCCATCATCAAAGTTACCTTTAATCTGAATAATTGTTGAGCCATGGATCATTGCTTGAGCAAGCTTACCTAAAGCAATTTTGCCCTCAGGTATAACGACAAAAGCTTTAATTCCTGCTCTTGCAGCATAAGCAGCTGCAGCGGCAGAGGTATTTCCGGTTGAGGCGCAAATAATCGCTTTGGAGCCGCTCTCTACGGCTTTAGTGACTGCCATAGTCATGCCTCGATCCTTGAAAGAACCGGTAGGATTCAATCCTTCATACTTGATATAGAGTTCAACCTGAGTGCCCATTTCGCATGGAATGTTTTCAAGTTTAATTAGGGGAGTGTTGCCCTCACCTAGGCTTATTAGACGCGTTTTTTCACTAACAGGCAGTCTATCTCTATATTTTTCAATTAATCCTGTATATCTCATAGTTCTCTTAATTAGGTTAGTCTAGAAGTTCAATATGAATGATTTGGACTTCTGCCTGGTTGAAGTCACTTGCTTCAATCGCTTTCTTAATGCTCATAACGGTCTTAGTGCTGACCTTGTCAGTTGTTATTGCAATATGCGCATTTTTATTTTCATCAACTTGCTTTTGAATTAAAGCTTCGATACTGACATTGTGATCATTAAAGATTCCTGTTACTTTTGAAAGAACACCTTTAATATCAGAAACTAGTANCCTCAAAAAGAATTCGCTGACTATTGCGTCATTGTCAATGACATTAATCTTTTCTTGAGACTTCCAGCCTAGTATNTGGTTGCTGGTTTGATTATTAATAATNTCATTTAAGTCTGCAATGACAGCAGATGCAGTTGCCTCATCACCTGCACCAGCGCCATAGTATAGGCTTGTNCCTAGTGCATCACTCTTAACCATGACNGCATTCATGACGCCATCGACCTGAGCAATGAGTTGGCTGTTAGGAACTAAGGTTGGGTGAACTCGCAACTCAATACCATCTTCCACTCTTTTTGCAATTCCCAGNTGCTTTATTGTGTAACCCAGCTCTGNTGCATGNAGNATATCTTCAGTCGTAATTGTGCTAATACCTTGGGTGTAGACTTTGCTGAATTGAATTTCTGTTCCAAAAGCAATTGCAGCAAGGATTGATAGTTTATGTGCAGCGTCTATTCCTTCAATATCAAAAGTGGGATCTTCCTCTGCATAACCAAGTGCTTGTGCTTCTTTTAATACGTCATCAAAGTCTCTACCCTTTTCCTTCATATCAGTTAGGATAAAGTTGCCAGTTCCATTAATAATTCCTGCAACTGATTCAATATTATTAGCACTTAAGCCTTGCCCTAATGCCTTAATGATTGGAATGCCTCCAGCAACTGAGGCTTCAAATAATAAACGAACTTGTTTCTTATTTGCAAGCTTCATTAATGCATTGCCATGATTTCCAATGAGAGCTTTATTAGCTGTAATGATATGTTTACCATTGTTAATGGCAGTTTCGACTAACTCCTTAGCAAGTCCAAACCCTCCAATAAGCTCAAGTACAACATCAATGTCAGGATGGTTGACAACCTCAAATGGGTCTTCAGTTAATTGAATATTAGAGGTATCACAAATACGCTTTTTTGTTACATCTCGAACGCCTGCTATGACGAGTTCTATTTGAACACCAGTGCGTCTTTCTATGGATGCACTATTTTTTTGCAACACATTTATAACACCGCCACCAACTGTCCCGAGACCAAGAATTCCAACTTTCATTATTGTAATTTATAAATTTGAATGCGCCATTATACCAAGCAGCGAAATGACTCGCCAGAAATCATGTTTAAAAATGTTGCTACAGCAATTGAACTATGCTAATCGACGAATCTTGTGAATCAATTATTTAAGTCCACCCATACAGATGTATTTGAGTTCCAGGAAGTCATCTATACCATAATGAGAGCCTTCTCTTCCTAGTCCAGATTCTTTAACGCCACCAAAAGGAGCCACTTCATTAGATATAACACCTTCGTTGATACCCACCATTCCATACTCTAACGCCTCGGAGACACGCCAGATTCGATTAATATCCGTTGTATAGAAATAGGAAGCTAGGCCAAACTCAGTATCATTCGCGAGTTTTATTGCCTCTTCTTCAGTTTTGAACTTAAAAACTGGTGCGAGGGGTCCAAAAGTCTCTTCAGAAGCCATTTTCATCGAGGTGTCAACATTTCCAATCACTGTTGGCTCAAACATAGTGCCGCCATTTTTATGAGGTTTTCCGCCAGCAATAATGACCGCGCCACGATCGACTGCATCCGATAAGTGTTCTTTAACCTTGTCAAGTGCTTTAAAGCTAATAAGAGGTCCCTGATTAACGCCTTCATCCATTCCATTACCAACATTAAGAGTTTTAACGGCTTCGCCTAGTTTTTCAACNAACCTATCATAAATCCCTTCTTGGACAATAAANCGATTNGTNCAAACACAGGTTTGTCCAGTATTTCTAAATTTAGAGATGAGTGCACCAGCCACNGCAGAATCTAAATCNGCATCATCGAAAACAATAAACGGGGCGTTGCCTCCAAGCTCCATAGAAACTTTCTTCATGGTGTCAGCACAGTTGCGAGTCAATATTTTTCCAACAGCGGTAGACCCGGTAAATGAGAGCTTGCGAACAATCGGACTATCCGTTAATGCCTTTCCAATTTCACTCGACTTGGTTCCTACCACAACATTTAAAATNCCATTAGGGATTCCAGCTTGATCGGCAAGTTCAGCAATCGCTAGAGCTGATAATGGGGTCTCTGCAGCAGGCTTAATGACTACTGGACAGCCTGCAGCTAGGGCAGGAGCACACTTTCTGGTTATCATTGCAATTGGAAAATTCCAAGGGGTAATTGAGGCTACAACACCAATTGGCTGTTTTATAACTAAAATCCTTCTGTCATTTGATGGAGTCGGGATAATGTCTCCATAGGTTCTTTTACCTTCTTCTGCAAACCACTCAATAAATGATGCGCCATAGCCAACTTCTCCTCTTGCTTCAGCAAGTGGTTTACCTTGTTCAGCTGTCATTAATATAGCAAGGTCTTCTTGATTTGCCATAATTAGATCAAACCATTTTTTGAGGATGATCGCTCTCTCTTTGGCAGTTCTACTTTTCCAGTCTGGCCAGGCTTCGTTAGCAGCATTGATGGCTTCATCAGTTTCTTTCTTGCCCATATCAGGTAAAGTTCTAATGACTTCGTTGGTGTAGGCATTTTTAACATCAAAGCGTAACTCTGCATCATCGCCAACCCACTTTCCATTGACATAACCGTGCTCTTTTAAAAGGCTAGAATTTGTTAACATTATTTATCTTAATTGTTGAATTATTTAAAGAGGCTTATTATAAAGTCCTATTGGCTAAATGTGTATAGCAAACTCATTAGACTTTTATGACGTTTTGCTTTTGCCTTCTTCCGATAATGGATGCACTTATAACGCCAAGNGTAACGAGACCCACCAGAATAGTTGAGACTGCATTGATTTCCGGTGTAACACCGAGCCTAACCATAGAATATATTTTCATAGGAAGGGTGGTTGATCCTGGTCCTGAGGTAAAGCTGGCAATAACTAAATCATCAAGGGATAAAGTAAACGATAAAAGCCACCCTGCAACAACTGCAGGAAGAATAATTGGAAGAGTGATCAAGATAAATGTTCGAAAAGGAGTGCAGCCTAAGTCAAGTGCCGCCTCCGTAATGCTGTCATCATAACTAGACATTCTGGACTGAATGACAACAGCTACATAACACATTGAAAAAGTGATATGTGCAAGTGTGACTGTAAATACTCCTCTATCAACTGCAAGTGCAACGAACATAAGTAAAGTTGAAAGTCCAATAATAACCTCTGGCATTACCATTGGGGCATAGATCATTCCAGAAAAAAGAGTTCTGCCTCTAAAGTTTCCAAAACGCGTCATAACAAGGCCCGCAATAGTTCCAAGAATTGTTGCAACGGTTGAAGAGACAAATGCAACTTTAATCGTAACCCATGCGGCATCTTTTAAGCCTTGATTTTGCATGAGTTCACCNTACCATTTTGTAGAAAAACCGCCCCAAACGGTTACCAAACGTGACTCATTAAAACTAAATAAAATAAGTAAGATAATAGGAATATATAAAAACGAAAAACCAATTACTAAAGCTACAATGTTAAAGTTGCCAAATTTTTTCATGAGATTGCCTTTTCTTGAGATCTTTGGTAGAGCATGATTGGAACAACAAGTATGGCTAGTAATATAATTGCAACTGCTGATGCAACTGGCCAATCTCGATTATAAAAGAACTCCGTCCATAGCACTTTTCCAATCATAAGGGTCTCTGATCCTCCCAGTAAGTCTGGGATAACAAACTCGCCCATTACTGGAATAAAGACAAGAAAACATCCCGCTAAAATTCCCGGGAGTGAGAGTGGCACAGTCACTGTCCAAAAGGTTTTAAATGGTCTACATCCAAGATCAGCTGCGGCCTCCAAAAGACTCATATCCATTTTTTCTAAATTAGCATAGAGCGGCAGAATCATAAACGGTAGGTATGAGTACACAATGCCAATGTAAACAGCAAGGTCCGTATTCATAATTGTGAGCGGTTTATCAATAATACCAATACTCATTAGAGCTAAATTTAATAAACCCTCAGTTTTTAAAATACCAATCCATGCGTACACTCTGATGAGGAATGAAGTCCAGAAAGGTAGAATCACAAGCATTAGCAATATTCCTCTCCATCGCGTTGGGGCTCTTGCAACGCTGTATGCTATTGAATAGCCAATGATAAGGGTCAGAATTGTTGAAATAATGGCAATTTTTAAGCTAGAGAGGTAGGCTTTAATATAAAGAGAGTCGCTGAAAAGAAATAGATAGCTCTCAAGGCTTGCCTGAATTGATGGTATCCAAGAATCTCCCCAATTGAGAAGAGAAGTATAGGGCGGTATCGCCATAATTGGCTCAGCAAGACTAATCTTAAGAACAAAGATGAAGGGAAGTATAAAAAACAATAAAAGCCAAACGTATGGGATTGCAATGACTGCAAGCCTGCCGCTAAAAAAAGATTTAAAGGGGTTTGGTATTTTTTGCATTAGAAATTAGGAAAGAAGAACGACCGCTGAATGAGGCGCCCATTGAAGGTAGACTTCATCTTCCCAAGTCAGATGGTGTTCTTTAGTTCTTTCACGGTTCGCACGAATTGCTTTGAGAATTCTNCCATTTCCAAGCCTCACATGATAAGTAGAAAAGCTTCCACCATAGGCGATGTCTTCAATTTTTCCTTTTAAAATATTATGATCATTTGAAGGCTTCTTTTTAGAGATTTCAAGTTTTTCAGGTCGAATAGCAAACCACATNTTGTCTCCAGGAGAAGCGTGAACATTTTGTGTTGCAAAAACAATTGAGTTTGAGTCCTCAGATTGTAATTGGGTGCCAACTTCATTTTGGCCNTTATAAACTCCTTGTAATATATTCACATCACCAATAAAATCAGCCACATCTTTATTGACAGGTGCTTCATAAATTTCAGTTGGTGTTGCCACCTGAACAAGGTTTCCTGAGTCCATAACACCAATCCGACTAGAAACTGTCATTGCCTCTTCCTGATCATGAGTCACAATAACAAAGGTAACCTCAAGTTTTTCTTGAATATCCATCAGTTCAAATTGTGTTTGCTCTCTGAGTCTTTTATCAAGTGCGCCGAGAGGTTCATCAAGAAGCAATAGTTTTGGTCGTTTAGCTAGGCTTCTAGCCAAAGCAACNCGCTGACTTTGACCGCCAGAAAGTTGATTGGGTTTGCGNTTAGCNAAGTCAGTCAGCTCAACCAACTCGAGCATTTCTTCAACCCTTTGTTTGATTTCATTTTCAGGAAGATTGTCTTGCTTTAAACCAAAGGCAATATTTTTTTCAACTGTCATATGCGGAAAAAGGGCATAGGACTGAAACATCATATTGATAGGTCTAAGATGAGGAGGAATTTGAGAGATATCTTCCCCATCCAGAAGGATTCTACCNTCTGTTACTTTCTCAAAGCCTGCAAGCATTCTAAGAAGAGTTGTTTTGCCGCAACCTGAGGGTCCTAGTAACGAGAAAAACTCATTTTTGTAAATATCTAGTTTGAGGTTATCAATTGCGGTGAAGTCACCAAACTTTTTAGTGACATTTTCTATCTGAATGTAAGGTTTTATTGAAGAATCAAGCCACGGTGAAGCCGATAATATTTCAGACATAATAATAAATTTAAGAAGAAAAAAACCTTCATGATGCAAGGCATCATGAAGGTAATATTGATCTAATGCTACTGTCCAGTAGTAACTTTAGTCCAAGTTCTAGTAACCACTCTTTGTGATTTTGCNTCATACGTAGGGCTAATGTATAAGCCTTCCATGACTTCAGGTGTTGGATAGACCGCAGGATCATTCAACAGCTCTTCATCTAATAGTGGCTGTGATGCTAAATTACCGTTTGCATACCAAACATAGTTCGTTGCAGTTGCGATCTGTTCAGGATCCATTATCCAGTTGATATACTTATGCGCATTGTCAGCATTCGGTGCATCCTTAGGAACAGCTAACTGATCAAACCACATTAGCGCACCTTCTTCAGGGATAGCGTAAACAATCTCGACACCATTTTCTGCATCCCAAGCTGCATATTGAGCCATGAATATATCACCTGACCACCCAACTACAAGGCAAATATCTCCATTTGCAAGGGCATCAATGTATTGTGATGAATGGAATTTTTGAATATGCGGTCGAACTGCAGTCAGTACAGCTTCCGCTTTTGCTATGACATCCTTATCCGTACTTCTTGGGTCTTCACCAAGATATGCAAGGGCCGCTGGTATGATTTCAGTTGGCGCATTTAATAAATGAACACCACAATCAGCAAATTTAGAAACAACATCTGGATCGAACACCATAGCAAGAGATGATGTTGGTGCATTCTCCATCCTCTCACTAATCATTCCTTCGTTATATCCAAGACCTGTTGTTCCCCACATATAGTTGACAGAATAGTCATTGAGTGGACCAAATTGAGCAACTTGCTCTTCAATATCGCTCCACATGTTCCCTATATTTGATAATTTTGATTTATCAAGTTTTTGGAAAACACCGGCTTGAATTTGACGTGCTAAGAAACTACTTGATGGAACTACAACATCATATCCAGAGCTACCAGCAAGAAGCTTAGCCTCAAGAACCTCATTTGAGTCAAATACGTCATANACAACTTTAATGCCTGTTGCTGCAGTAAAGTCCTCGTTAACTTGCTCGTCAATATAATCTGACCAGTTTAAAACGTTAACCACTTCTTGTGCAATTACCGCTTGAGCTGAAAANGTNAGNGCTCCAGCTATGAGCAGCTTGTTTAACTTATTTTTCATTATNNNTCTCCTTTTATTTTTNACTNTTAANTNANTGGATTATATTAAATTTTTATATTTAATAATCACCTTTTTTTAAAATACANTCNACTTTNTNAAAGATGACGCAAATATGAATNGTATTCAAAATCTGTAATTGTGCTNTCAAACCTATTNATTTCNGANTCTTTAACNCACTTGATANGATTTTTGNAATNTNTCNCCAAAAAANNCCNTNACAACTGAAGATTGACTTGTTTTTTNAACGGCCTCNCTCCATGTNATTCCTAANTCAGGNTCATGCTGTGCATGAGCATTNCCAANNGTTTCTTTNTCNAGNGNNTNTTTGTTTTGAATTCCTGAAAGAACGCTTGAGAGAATAGAGGCAAAGACAAGATATGGGTTTGCATCTGCACTCGGTAATCTGAATTCTAATCTTGTAGCGCTTGAAGATGCTTCTGGAAGTCTAATGAGCGAGGTCCTATTTTCATTTCCCCAGCTGAGAGTTGTTGGCGCATGATCAGCATTGTGAACGAGTCTTCGATATGAATTCGCACTGGGTGCATAAAACGACAGAAAGTCTGGTGTTGTTTTTAAAAGACCAGCTATTGAGTTTGCAAAGATACCTTTAGGTTGTTTATTTTTATCTACTTTAAAGACATTATTACCATCTTTGTCGATAAGGCTCAGATGCGCATGCATTCCATTACCCGCATGATCTGAAAATGGTTTTGCCATAAAAGTAGCATTAAGATTAAATTTTTTCGCGCTGTTTTTGATAGAGCGCTTCATTAAGAAGGCTTGATCTGCCATTAATAAAGCATCATCATGATGCAGTAGGTTAATTTCAAACTGTCCAGGAGCACACTCTTTTATAGCAGTTTCAGCAGGTATCCCTAGTAAGCGTGCACTTTTTTCTACCAGGTCAAAAAACCCTTCGAAGTCATCCATTTCATTTAAATTTAGAAGTTGAACCTCTTCATATCTTCTATTGGTGCCAGGAATGAGTGGCATTTGGGGGTGACCGTTTTTTTGAAGTTTTTGATCAATTAAATAAAACTCCATTTCAGGTGCAATAACTGGCTTAAGTTCTAGCTCTTCGAAGCGTTTCAAAACTGTGCTGAGAATATGCCTTGGGTCAGCGTAAATAGGATTCCCATTTCCATCTTCCATACTGACAAGACACTGGGCATTTTTACGAGAACTCCATGGGGTAATGGCAAGGGAATTCTCAACGACTCTGCATATGGCGTCACCATCGCCAGACATAACCAGTCCTGTCCCTTTTGGATTGTCTCCCCAAACATCGAGAACATAGCTTGAGATAGGCATTTTTAATCCACCTTTGGACGCTTTAATCAAAGTTTTAGGAGAGGCATTTTTACCTCTAGGAATCCCATTAAAGTCAACATAGATAAACTCAACTTTCTCAAGATCAGGATTTTCATCAAGAAATTTTTCTGCAAAATTCTTCATAGATTGTTTTTGAAAATATTATTTGCTCACATTAAATGTGAGATAATTCTATCATATTTGTGATCACAAATTAATAATATAAAAAAAATATTAGAAAAGATTAGTATGGATATTTTATCGAAAGTTGAGCCAAGGGATCTAAAGCTAAATGCAAATGAATGGGTGTACAACTCTTTATGCCAGTTAATTCTTTCTGGAGAATTTGTTCCTGGTATTTCTTTTACCTTTAGAGGGATTGCTAATTCATTTGGAGTTAGTACTATGCCTGTACGTGAGGCTGCAAATAGACTAATTTCAGAGGGTGCTCTTGATATGTCTGAAAAACGAAGAATTACTGTATCGCAAATGACTCAATCTAAGTTTGATGAGTTGAAAGTTGCTAGATTATATTTAGAGCCACATTTAGCAGGTCTTGCTTTAAATCATATAAATTCTAAAAGACTTAACCTACTTATAAATATAGATAAAAATCTTGATTATGCTATCTCAACTGGAAATGTTGTAGACTACATTAAATACAATTACCAGTTTCATTTTGGTATTTATGAGGCTGGATCATCACCAGTATTGCTTCCTCTTGTAAGGACTTTATGGCTTCGTTTTTCACCTTTTTATAGAATTGTTTCAGGAAGAGCAGGGACTCAAACTATGAAAGATTTTCATAAATCAGCTATTGATGCTATTAAAGATAAAGATTCTGTTGCATTGATCAATGCTATGCATAGCGACATATTAGAAGGAATGGAAATGCTGAATGAATCGCTAAATGAGTAAAAATGATTTAACTTAATTCTATTTGCACATAAGCGTGAAAATTTCTTGCGTTTATTCTCTTTTCTCTATATTATTATCTGTGATCACAATATTTTTTATTAGCTAATTTATTGACAATTTAATTGAGGAATTCTAATGACTATAAGTACGTCTGCTCTCCAACAAAAAAATGCCAAGCATTTAATTCAATCCTTTAGTGATTTAAGTTACATAAATAATCCTCAGGAAACCAATATTATTAGCCGTGCAGATGGCGTTTACATCTATGACAATGATGGTAAGAAAATTTTAGATAGCATGTCTGGATTATGGTGTGTCAATATGGGCTATGGCCAACAATCTATTATTGAAGCAGTGAATGAGCAAATGAAAGAGTTGGTTTATTATAATAATTTCTTTGGATCGAGCCACCCATCTGCTATCAAATTATCTGAAATGATTGCAAATAAAACCCCAGAAGGCATGAACAAGGTTTATTTTTGTGGTTCTGGATCTGAGGCGAATGATACTGTTGTAAGGTTGGCAAGGCACTACTGGGCTGCCAAAGGAAAACCTTCTAAATCAGTCATTATTAGCCGCACAAATGCTTATCACGGATCAACCATGGCTGGAGCTAGTTTAGGCGGAATGAGTGCAATGCATGCTCAAGGTGGTTTGCCAATAGCTGATATTGAACATGTGGATCAGCCCTATTATTATGATGCTTGCGTCGAGGCAGGCGGTAAGATTGATGCCGATGAATTTGGAATTAAAGTTGCTCAAAGCCTGGCTAAAAAAATTGATGAGCTTGGTGAAGACCGAGTTGCTGCATTTATTGCAGAGCCAATTCAGGGGGCAGGTGGAGTTATTATTCCTCCAAAAACTTATTGGCCTGAGATTAGTAAAATTTGTAAGGAGAGAAATATTCTTTTGGTGGCGGATGAGGTGATCTGCGGCTTTGGAAGAACGGGTGAATGGTTTGGATCAGGCCACTTTAACTTTAAGCCAGATTTAATGCCTTTTGCAAAGGGAGTCACTTCAGGATATCTTCCAGTTGGAGGCGTTATTGTTAGAGATGATATTGTTGAGGTGTTGGCTGATGCAAAACAAGAGTTTGCTCACGGTTATACCTATTCAGGACATCCAGCCTGTATGGCTGCTGCTGTTGCAAATCTCGAGCTCATGGAGAGCACAAATATCTTACATCAAGTCAAAAATAATACGGCGCCATACCTTGGCGACAAGTGGAAGGATCTTGAGAGTCATTCTTTGGTTGGAGAGGCGAGACATCTTGGGATGCTTGCGGCTATTGAAATTGTTGAAGATAAAGAGAACTGTAAGAGATTTGACAATAGCCTTGAAATTGTTGGAAGATGCAAAAATTTTTGTTATGAAAATGGCATCGTAATGAGAGCCATTAAAAACAAGATGGTTATTGCGCCACCATTAATATGCAATAACGAACATATTGATGAAATTATTGCAAAGGTTTGGAAGTGTCTTGATTTAACAGCTCAGTCAATAAAGTAATTTAAATTTTCGCGTGCAATCATATTATCAGGCTAGTAGAAATACTGAGATAGATCAGCCAGAACTCATTGGTGACCATGTTGCGGATGTTTGTGTTATTGGTGGGGGCTATACCGGCCTATCAACCGCTCTTTATTTAGCAAATGAAGGCGTCAGTGTCCTACTTATTGAGTCAAATCAAATTGCATCAGGCGCCTCTGGGGCAAATGGAGGGCAGGTTTCCGGCGGAATGCGAAGAGATCAATTTTATTTGGAAAAAGCTTTAGGCGTGGATTACGCCAAAGTTCTATGGGGAATTGGAGAAAAGTCCAAATACCACGCCAAAGACCTGATTGATAAATACCAAATCCAGTGTGACTATAAAAAGGGGATTGCCCACCCAAACCACAAGCAGAAATATTGTGAAGAATCAAAGCAATATGTTGACCATATGATTAAGAACTATGACTATAAGGATATGGTCTATCTTAGTGATGATGAAATGAGGGAGGTTACAGGTTCGGATACCTATTATGGTGGAAGTTATGATGAAGCTGAGGCCCATTGCCACCCTTTAAACTATGCTCTAGGTATTGCAAAGGCAGCACTATCTGCAGGTGCAAAAATCTATGAAAATAGTGCCGCGACCAGTTATAAGGTTTTCGATGATCATGTCAGGGTGACCACTAAGAATGGCTCGGTTAAAGCTGACCGTATTGTCCTTGCTTGTAATGGCTATCTTGAGAATTTAGAGAAGAGCTTAACATCTAAAATTTTACCAATGAACAACTATATTGTTGCAACTAAGCCACTTGATGATGAAACGGTTCAAAAGATAAACCCTAAGGATATTGCCTTTGCTGACTCAAGATTCGTAATCAATTATTTTAGAATGAGTGCAGATAAGCGCTTACTATTCGGTGGTGGAGAGAATTATTCACAGGAATTATCTAAGAATATAGTTCCCATTGTTACTAGACCCCTAGAAAAAATTTATCCATTTCTTAAGGGTATTAAAATCGATTATGCTTGGGGCGGCAAACTAGCAATTACAATGAATCGCCTTCCATTCTTTACATCTCTTCACAATGAAAAAGTTATTTCTGCTCAAGGCTATTCTGGTCAAGGCGTTGCTTTAGCAAGCTATTCCGGCAAAATAGTATCTGAGAAAATAATAGGTACTGGAGAAGTATTTGATATTATGTCTAAAATTCCAAGGCCAAGCTTTCCAGGGGGTAGATTTTTACGAAATCCTAGTATGAAAATTGGTATGCTTTATTATTCGTTGCTGGACAGAATATAATAACCTTGTTTATTTAAAAAGAGAATTCTATGAGCATTGATGATTTTGAAGATATGAAGACTGACCAAGCCTTCACTAGAAAAAGTCTTTATGGCAGAGCTAATGAAATGACCTATGGCGGCGCTCTAAGNTTTCTNAGACGAAAATATACAAAANATNTANAGGGTGTNGATATNGCAGTCAGTGGNATTNCATATGANGCTGCAACTAGTTTCAGGCCNGGCGCTAGATTTGGTCCAAAGGCCATCAGGGAGGCATCAGTNCAGCTTGCAGAATTGTTGGCTTTTCCAGATGGGATTGATCCATTTAAAACCCTAGCTGTTACAGACTATGGAGACTGTGAGTTGGATTATGGTTTTCATGGAAACATTGTTTCTGAAATTGAAAATCATGCTGATACTATATTGGACTCTGGAGCCGAAATGCTGACTTTTGGTGGAGATCATTTTGTAACTTATCCTCTTTTAAGAGCTCACGCAAAAAAACATGGTCCTATCGCACTTGTGCATTTTGATGCGCATACAGATACATGGCCTGATGAAGATGGAAGGCTTGACCATGGGACTATGTTTTCAAGAGCCATTAAAGAGAACTTAATTGATACAGAGCATTCTATACAGATTGGAATTAGGACTCATAACAGCAATACCAAAGGCGTTAAAATTCTAGATGCACCATGGGTCCATGAAAATGGAATTAATCAAGTCATCAAAAAAATTATTGAGACAGTCAAGGATCGTCCTGCTTACCTTACATTTGATATAGATGGCCTTGATCCAGCCTATGCTCCAGGCACTGGAACGCCAGTTGCTGGTGGACTAACCTCTGCGCAAGCCTTGGGAATTGTTAGAGGCTTGGGAGATTTGAAATTTATAGGTGCTGATGTTGTAGAAGTAGCCCCTACCTATGACCATGCCGATATAACTGCTATTATAGCTGCCACGATTGCTCATGANTATTTAGTGCTAAGGGCAAAACAAAAAAGAAGNCAAGACAAATAAACCAAATCAAAAAATATAATGAAAATAGGAATACTGTTAGTAGGAAGAGCGACTGATGATTTAGTTGAAAAGTATGGAACATATGCTGAAATGCTTATTTCACTTATCAACTCGGAAGAGGAAGTATTTGAATTTAAGACATTTAATATTCTTGATTCTGTATTTCCTAAAAACCATTTAGAGTGTGACGGCTGGATCGTTACTGGCTCTCCTCATGGAGTCTACGAAGAGCACTCTTGGATACCAACTGTGAGTCAGTTAATTAATGATATCTATCAAGCAAGCCTACCCATTTTTGGGGTCTGTTTTGGGCATCAACTGATCGCTCAGGTTCTTGGGGGGCGTGTTGAAAAATCGATTAAGGGCTGGGGTTTGGGTCTGCATACCTATAAAATTAATAATAAGACAGATTATATGGGTAATTTGCCAAAAGAGTTGACGCTGAATATCTGCCATCAAGATCAGGTTCTTCAGGTTCCTGAGGGAGCTAAGGTATATGCTAAATCTGATTTTTGTGAAAATGCTGGCTTTTATATTAAAGATAAAGTTTTAACAATGCAGGCTCACCCAGAGTTTTTAATCGATTTTATTGAAGCACTCCTGACAGCACGAAGAGACTTAACGATACCCAAAGAATTTGTTGATCCGGCACTTTTAAAACTCAAGGCTGAGCCAAATAGTGTCCAGTCAAGCCAGTTTGCTGAAACAATAAGGCAGTTTTTTCTTAAGATAGTTTATTAAAAGCTTCTGTCNCTTTGTTGGTGATGTATTTTCCAATAGGNATTGCAGAGGTTGCAGCTGGTGAAGGNGCATTGCAAACATGAATAGAACGCCTACTTTCTGCAAATAAAAAGTCGTGTACCAGTGATCCATCCTCCAGAACGGCTTGCGCTCTAATACCTGCAGGGTAGGGCTCTAGATCATTCAGCTTAATTTGTGGGCTGTATTTTTGTACCTCTTTCAAATAACCACGCTTAAATATGGAATTTTTCATTTCATNTAGTCCAGATTTAAGATTTTTTTTGATAACATTATGAAACCCCTTAAAAGATAAGAACTGAAGGGTATCTTTCATACTGAAATTAAATTGACTATAGCCCTCGCGTTTGAATCCAAGAACTGCGTTTGGACCAACAGTAATGCTTCCATCTATCATTTTTGTTAAGTGAACCCCTAGGAATGGCAAGTTTGGATCAGGTATAGGATATATCAAGTGTTTAACGAGGCTATTANGCTTATTTGGAAGTCTGAAGTACTCCCCACGAAATGGAATAATTTGGAAATTTATTTTTATATTGAGTAATCGTGCTATTCGATCAGCCATCAGTCCAGCACAGCAGACAAGGTACTTAGAATTTAGAGTTTCAGTAGGAGTGACAACCTTAATTTTTTCTTCGTCTTCCTCTAAATTAACCACTTCAGAATTAAGAAGAAATTCGCCACCCTTAGACTCAAATTCCTCAGACATTTTTTTTGTAATTAATTTATAGTCTACAATTCCAGTAGATTTTACTAAAAGGGCACCAATGCCAATAATATTGGGCTCAATCTCATTGAGCTGCATTTGATCTAAGACTTCAACACCTATTTCGTTTGCTTTGCATCTTTCATGAAGCTCTTGCATGCGTTCAAGCTCTATTTGATTTGTTGCCACTAGTAATTTCCCGCACTGCTCAAAAGGGATATTATTGTCAGAGCAGAATTTAATCGTCTCTTTGAGGCCTTCACGGCAAAATTTAGCCTTTAAGCTTCCAGGTTGATAGTAAACACCGGCATGGATAACCCCACTATTGTGACCTGTTTGGTGTTTTGCAAAAGATCTCTCTTTTTCGATTAACAAAATTTTTTTGCCTGGATGTTTTGTAATGAGAGATAGTGCGGTTGATACGCCAACAATGCCTCCACCTAAAACTATGTAGTCATATATTTTTTTCATTAACTATTTTCTAGAATAGATGTTGAATTACTCAATTTTAATGAATAAAAAAACCTNTTTGGCGAAGGTTTTGATGGCACATTAAGAGACGATACCATTTTCTCTAAGGTGTTGGATTTTTTCACTATCATAACCAAGCTCACTTGATAAAATTTGCTCACAATGCTCTGATAGATTGGGTGCCGCTGTTCTGTATTGCAAGGGTGTTTCAGAAAGATTGATTGGCGAGGCAATAGTGTAAATCTGTTTGCTACAATTATCAGGAATTTTCCTAACTAGATTTCTATGCTTTATTTGTGAGTGGTTAAAGACTTCCTGCAAAGTGTTGATAGGTCCGCAGGGGATATCCAATGTTTCCAATTGATTGATCCACCAAGCTGTCGGCTGTGATAAAAGGATATTACTTAAATGTTCAATAAGAGATTCTCGATTAATCACTCGTTGTTCATTGGTTTGGAAGTTGGGGTTATCTGCTAACTCAGGTTGCTCAACCAACTGGCAAAATTTTCTAAATTGAGTGTCATTGCCAATCGCAAGCATTATTATTCCATCACTAGTATTAAAAGTTTGGTAGGGTACGATATTAGGATGGGCATTTCCTTGACGCTTTGGATTATTTCCAGTCGCTAAATAGTTCAAGCCTTGATTCGCAAGGGTAGATACTTGAACATCTAACAAAGCGATATCAATATATTGTCCTTTATCAATATGGTTGCGTGCCATCAAAGCCGCAAGTATTGCGTTACTACAGTAGAGACCAGTCATTATATCCGTAAGCGCGACTCCTGCTTTCATTGGCTCTCCATTAGCCACGCCAGTGATACTCATCAGTCCCCCCTCGCCTTGTATCATAGCGTCGTATCCGGCCCGCTCTGATGAAGGCCCAGTTTGGCCAAAACCCGTAATGGAACAGTAAATTAAATTCGGATTAAGTA
>PASI01000021.1 GCA_002711905.1 Thiotrichales bacterium | reverse complement strand
AGGTAAGACATTGTTTTTAGAAAAGTCAGCAGCATTAGTTAATCTAGTAAGCTATCCAATCTATCGTCAACAATTAATAGAAGGGATTGCTCAAACAATTGGGCAAAATATAACTCAAGTTGAAAAAGCAATTGAACAAAATATTACCAATAATACCCAGCCTTATAATGCCAATGAATTTGAGCAAGCAAATATAGTCAATCATTCATTTCAAGCGAAGTCACGGAATGCTAGCTCTTCAAGTATGAAGAGCCTAATGTCTAGAATGATTTCATGTGTCATTAATTATCCATCCCTTGTTAACGACCCTGAGACCTCGAGTGTCATAGAAGAACGTGCTAGAAAGCTTCCAAAATCAGATGTTTTGGTTGAACTAATAAGATATATCCAGGTTGAATCTGATCTTTCAAAGGAGGCATTATTGTTGCCCTACAAATCTAAAGAAAGAATCTATAAGCGCCTTCAAGAGCTGAGTGTAATGGAGCCTTTTTTGAGTGAGTATGAGGCTAAAGAAGAATTTGGATATGCCTTAACTTCAGCCGAGAAATACTATGAAAGAAAAACCACAAAAGCCTCAATTCTCTCAGCAAAAACTCATGATGAAGAAAAAGCTGTCATGCAGAAAATCATCAAAAGTAAGATGAAATCAGTAAATCAAAAAAATCCTAACCCTCAAACTGAGGAATAATTTCAGGATCATTGATGAGTATTCTTTTCATTGCCTTTTGAAATGCTATCGAAGCAGAGTTTGATCCTTCGCATCGATTTCTCTTGGTTGGAGCCCAAGATAGAAAGCATTTTTTTGGGTAATCAAGCCTTACAGCCATAATATATTTAGGATTTTCTGCAGGTGAATAACCCACAAAATAAGTTCTCTTGGCGCCATCTTTATTGTATTGACCATCAATAACCATTTCAGCAGTTCCGGTTTTTCCAGCTACAGAATATCCATCAATAACTGCACGGTATCCTGAGCCTTTTATTGAGGCAACAGAATCAAGTATTTCAGAAATTCTTTTTGTTGAGTCGGGTGAAAACACTGGGGCTAAAGTATTGGCATCATTTTCAGTTTGAATTATTTTTAGTGAAGGAATGGAGCCTTCATTTGCAAAGACTAGGTAGGCTCTTGCAAGCTGAGCAAGATTTGTAGTCATGGGGCCATGACCAAATGAGAGTGACCTTTTATCACTTTCACCCCAAGTACTAAAATGTCTTAGTTCACCAGAATTCTCTGATCTTTGCATGACTCCTAGAGGCTTACCAAATCCTAGTTTTTTCCATACATTATAAAACTCTTCATTTTCAATTTTTTCAGCTACTATGACTGTTCCTAAATTGTGAGATTTTTCGAGAATTCTTTGAATTGTCATCTCAAAAAATTTATTATCAGGTGGAAAGTTTGCTACTCTTTTTGTAACATCAATTATCTCATCATCAGTTGCAGTTATGACTCCTTTATCTAGCGCAAGAAGCATAGTAAAAGGTTTCATTGTAGATCCTGGTTCAGTTTTGTCTGAAAGAACTCGGTTTCTGTAATCGTCAGCACTATAATTTTGAATGTTATTAGGATTTGTAGACGGATAGTTTGCAAGTGCAAGTATCTCGCCACTTGGAGATAGAACAATCGCTGCAGCAGAATCTGCCTCATGAAACTCGGCTTGTTCTTTTATTGCGTTGAATACATGAAACTGAATATCTGAATCAATCGTAAGGTTTAAATCTTCCCCTTCCTTAAATTTTTTGATCATTTCAGCATCGTAATAGATATTAGAATTATCTTTGTTATCTGCTAGCCTTTTGATTCCATTGACTCCAGCTAAGTATTGATCGTATTCAGACTCAATTCCAAATACGCCAATATTTTCAGAGTTAGTTTTTCCAATCAAAGGCGCCATGGAGTCTTTCTTTGGATAGTAGCGAAAACCATCAGACTCAATTGCAACACCAGCGATTCTTTGTCTTGTACATTTATTAACCTCAATCTTTTCTTTAATNGTAGNCTTCATTCCAATAATTTTTTTAGCTTTATCAATAAGAGTGACCGATGGTGTTATAAATTCTTTAAAGCACACTTTAGATCGCTTCTTTTTAAGATGTGCAATATTATTTAAAATAGGGTCATTCACTTTAAGTTTGTCTTTAACAATAAAGTACTTTCTATTATTTATTTTTTTATCTACNATTTGCTCTCTAAAATCTATTCTGGGTATCTCTAATGCATCTGCCAAGNGGTCAATATATTCATCTTGAATAATCATGGGATCTAGATTGATTTTTTTATGAATTAGGTTGATTGCAAGAAGATTGTTGTTTCTATCTAAAATATTACCTCTGATAGATTTTTCTATAANTGAAAACTCTGAATTTTTTGAGGCTTTGGCCTTTAAAGAAACATCATTTGCTTGAATATCGGTNACACTAAATGCGCGATAAATGAAAATAAATACAATTACTATAAAGCAAACTTTNACAAGAGCTTGCCTATTTCTATAACCTTGAACGCGAGCTATTTTCATATAGTTACCTNTTCCCAATCTGATTCAAGGGGANCAAACATTAATAATTCATCTTTAGATNTTTGATAGACAGTTACACCACTTTGAATTTCAGAATATTCCATCATTAACTGCCTGTTCAAGGCATTAATTGTTTCGTTTTCAATTTTGAGTGTTTTTTCTGTTTTATGAAGTAAGTACATTTCATGATGCCAGTGAATACTCAATATTGATAACAAAATTATTGAAATTATCAAAATAAAATTGACAATAATTCTTTTTTGAAATATNGCTAACACTTTTCAGCTATCCTTAGTATTGCACTTCTTGACCTTCTATTCATTTTTATTTCTTCATTTGATGGCTTTACTTTTCCTAGGTCCTTAAGAAGGCAAGGTTGAGTATCATTCATCATGATTGGCAAGCCTTTTGGTATCTGTTTAGGACGAGAGTATTTGTGGATAAATTGTTTAACAATTCTATCTTCAATTGAGTGAAATGAGATGACAGCGAGTCTGCCACCTTTATCCAAGGCTTCAATCGTTTGAATTAATGCTTCTGAAAGCATTTTTAGCTCATCATTAATGGCTATTCTTATAGCTTGGAAAGAGCGAGTTGCAGGATGCTTATTTTTGCCTGGCTTGACAACAGTAGAAATGAGATTTGCTAGCTCAAGAGTTGTCTTGATTTCATTACTTTTTTGATAATCTTTTATGGTCGATGCAATGATTCTACTTCTTTTTTCCTCCCCATATTGATAGAGTGCATCTGCAATTTCTTTCTCACTAGTCTCTTTAAGCCATTCTGCAGCTGTGAGTCTTTTAGATTGGTCCATCCTCATATCCAGTGCACCATCTTTATTAAAGCTAAATCCCCTGTCGGCATTATCTATTTGAGGAGAAGATATTCCAAGATCCATTAAGATTCCATCAACTTTACCAATTAATTCAATTTTATTAAGTTCGTTATTTAGTTTTGAAAAATTACAATGAACAAGCCCTAATCGGGAGTCAGGGAAATTATTTTCTGCATATTGGATTGCATCAATATCTTGATCAAATCCTATCACTCTTCCCGAGTCATTAAGATGATTAAGTATTCCTTGAGCGTGACCACATCGACCCAAAGTGGCATCAATATAAATACCATCTGGCTTTATATTTAGACCTTTTAAAGACTCATNAAAAAGAACAGAGTCATGGTNGTTAGATTCTTTAGTGGATGCATTATTCTTACTTAATGGCATTTAACTAGAGAGAAAGTTTTGAGATTTCCTGAGGCACTTCAGCTTGGTTGCTCAGTCTTTCAAGTTTTTCAATTTGTTCTTTCCATGCTCTTTCATCCCAAATTTCAAAACTTTTGCCTTGNCCACTTAATATGGCTTTATTATTTAAATTTGCATAATTCTTATGAGAGCTAGGAATTAAAATTCTACCAATTTTGTCTAATTCACATTCAATAGCATGTCCAATAAGTTTTCTTGATAATTTTTTGGTATGAATATTGAGAGAAGGAAGTTCACCAATTTTGAGTTCAAGTTGTTGCCAATCTTTTAAAGGATAGAGGACGAGACAAGGATCATCAGGATGAATACTCATGACCATCTGTCCAGAACAAATTTTAGTGACTTGTCCTAAATGACGAGTAGGAATTTTAATCCTACCTTTTGCATCAATTGATAATAGGTGAATTCCACGAAACATAAAAACCATTTTATACCATTATTTACCATTTAATTCCACTAAAATTTTTTTAGAAAATGATTTTTGATCATAATATTTTTTTATACTATGATTTTTGGAAAATTAATATATACCAAGGGNTAATGATTATATAAAATCAAAAAAANANCTACAATAATAATGGGAATAACNAGTCTATATTTTAAGGAGAGAAAATGAAACAAAGGGTCGGAATCATAGGCGCAGGTCCAAGTGGACTGGCACAACTAAGAGCTTTTAAATCTGCCGAAGAAAAGGGAGAAGTGATACCTGAAATTGTCTGCTTTGAAAAACAAGATAATTGGGGAGGGCTATGGAATTATAGTTGGAGAACTGGACTTGACCAGCATGGCGAGATCGCTCATAGTAGTATGTATCGTTATTTGTGGTCTAATGGACCAAAAGAATGCTTAGAATTTGCTGACTATTATTTTGAGGAGCATTTTGGCCACCCTATTGCCTCCTTTCCTCCCAGAGAAGTTTTGTTTGACTATATTCAAGGACGAGTAAAGAAGGCAAATGTCAGGGATTTAATTCGATTTAATACTTCAGTTCGAAATGTTGAATATGATGAAGAAAGTGAGCAATTTACTGTCACAGCAAGCAATCTTGTCGATGATCAAACCTACTCTGAGAAATTTGATTACGTCATAATTGCCAGTGGTCACTTTTCAACTCCCAACGTTCCAAATTATGAGGGTTTTAGTCATTTCAATGGCAGAATATTACACGCTCATGATTTTAGAGATGCTTTAGAATTTGAAGGGCAAGATATTTTGGTTATAGGTAGTAGTTACTCTGCTGAAGACATTGGATCTCAATGTTTTAAGTATGGTGCTAAATCAATCACTAGTAGTTATAGAACAGCGCCAATGGGTTTTGGCTGGCCTGAAAATTGGGAAGAAAAGCCCGCATTAGTCAAAGTGGATAGAAATACAGCTTTTTTTGCTGATGGAACCTCAAAAGAAGTTGATTCAATCATTCTTTGCACCGGTTATATTCATCATTTCCCATTCTTACCCGACAGTTTGAGATTAAAAACTAACAATATCCTTTATCCTCTTGGATTATATAAGGGGGTTGTTTGGGAGAAGAATCCAAAACTTATGTATTTAGGAATGCAGGATCAATGGTATACATTTAATATGTTTGATGCTCAAGCTTGGTATGCAAGAGATATCATTCTTGATAAGATTACTCTTCCGACTTTTAGTGAAATGCAAGCACATACGCTAGAATGGCATGAAAAAGAAACTGCACAAGATGATGTTTCTTATGCAATTGACTTTCAAGGCTCTTACACGCAAATGTTAATTGATGAAACGGATTACCCTAATTTTGACATTAAAGGAGTGAATAGAACATTTATGGACTGGAAGCATAATAAGAAGGACGGAATTATGACTTTTAGAGATAAGTCACATGCCTCTCTAATGACTGGGACAGAGTCTCCGCCTCACCACACTCCTTGGCTTGAGGCATTAGATGACTCTTTAGAAAGTTATCTAGATATTTGACTTAACTAGCCTATTATTTCAACATGTGAATTTTTTATTTAAAAAAATGAATTCTTCATTTAAAAAACATAATTAAAGATTAAAATCCACCACCTAATAAAATATAATAACTAGCTAAATAAAGGTTAAATTGTTATTCGGTGAACAATAAGGTCTGCCATAAATTTAAAAAATCTTCTATTGAAGATGCTTTAGAGCGTGCGAGGCAATATCGCTCTCTTCTTAAACCACGTCATGAATTCGATGAACTTTACTAATAATCGTACAGTCAGTCTAAAAAAAATGATGGCATTAGCTGGATTATTTTGGTTTTTTTTCTTAATATTTTATCTTTTAGGGGCTTTAACCTTTCATTGTGGTGAGCAAGCCTTTACTGCATTTTATGTCTGGTTTAATGGCTCAATTTTTTATCCTATTCTGGCTACTTTATTAATTTTGACGCTTATTTTTCATGTTGTAATTGCAATTACTAGACAATTATCAAATAATGTCAGCTTTGGTGATCAATATAAAAAACCTTATCCAAAGGCTATTCCTAGAGTAGTCGCTTGGTCAGGCGCTTCTATCATTCTTATTTTCATCATTACTCATAGTGTCCAAATGCTGTCAATAAACACTGTTGATTTGTATTCAGAAATTCAAAATATTTTTCAAAGACCAATCATGTGGGCGATCTATGGGCTTGGAATGATTGCAATTTCTGCACATTTACATCATGGGCTATCAAACGTTCTTCAAACTTTGGGTATTTCAAGTAAACAGTATAAGAGTACGGCCTTCATAATTGTGCTTCTTATCATGGCAGGTTATGCCTCAATTCCATTAGGTATTTTGTATGCAAAAGTTTAATTCAAATATCCCAACAGGGCCTCTCGAGAATCGTTGGGAGAAGCATAAATTTAACCTTGCTCTTATTGCGCCTCAAAATAGGAAGAAATACAATGTAATAGTTATTGGAACTGGCCTTGCGGGCGCGTCATTATGTGCTACCTTGGGTGAGGCGGGTTACAATGTGCAGTCTTTTTGTTATAACGATAGCCCTAGAAGGGCTCACTCAATTGCTGCTCAGGGTGGTGTTAATGCTAGTAAAAATTATCAAAATGATAGTGATAGCACTTGGAGGCTTTTCTATGACACTATTAAGGGTGGAGATTTTAGAGCAAGAGAATCAAATATTTATCGATTAGCTCAATTGAGTTGTAATATTATTGATCAAGCTGTATCCCAGGGCGTCCCTTTTGCTAGAGAGTACAGTGGTTATTTGGCAAACCGCTCATTTGGCGGTACTCAAGTATCTCGAACTTTTTATGCCAGAGGTCAGACTGGACAACAGCTTCTTTTGGGCGCGTATAGTTCAATGAGTAAAGAAATTGCCTCAGGAAGAGTCAAACATAAGTCAAGATGTGAAATGTTAGAAGTCATACTTATTGACGGAAAGGCCAGGGGTATTGTTGTCAGAGATCTAACGACTGGTGAAATTTCATCTCATACTGCTGATTGTGTTGTGATGTGTACTGGGGGTTATAGTAATGCCTACTATTTATCAACAAATGCAAAAGGCTGTAATACCTCTGCAACATGGAGGGCTCACAAAAATGGAGCCTATTTTGCTAACCCAAGTTTTACTCAAATCCATCCAACATGTGTTCCTCCGACCGGCGATAGTCAGTCAAAGCTGACCTTGATGAGTGAGTCACTTCGAAATGATGGCCGGATATGGGCACCTAAAAATAAAGAAGATTGTGATAAGAATCCAAATGATATTTTAGAGGAGGATCGTGATTACTTCCTAGAGAGGATGTATCCGGCCTTTGCAAATCTTGTGCCAAGAGATATAGCTTCCAGAGCCCTTAAAGGTATCTGTGATGAAGGAAGGGGGGTTGGTTCAGTTGTCAATAATCAACGCCTTGGTGTTTATTTAGACTTTTCCTCAGTGATTCAAAAAATGGGTATTGATAAGGTTAAAGAGAAATACGGTAATTTATTCGATATGTACAAGAGTATTACTGGTGAAAATCCTTATGAAGTTCCAATGCAAATCTACCCAGCACCGCATTACGCAATGGGTGGTTTGTGGGTTGATTACAATTTGATGACTACCATAGATGGTTTGTTTGCTTGCGGGGAGGCTAATTTTTCAGACCATGGCGCTAATCGGCTTGGAGCTTCTGCCTTAATGCAAGGTCTAGCAGACGGCTATTTTGTTGCACCTCACACAGTGGCAAACTATTTGGCACGAGGTCAATTTGAGAAGGTTGATAATGACCATCCAGAAGTATTAGCGGCTATAGAATCGGTAAAAAATCGTATTGATAGTTTAATGAATGCACCTGATCCTAAGCATTCTCCAGATTACTTTCATAGGAAGATAGGAAGCATTTTGTGGACTTCATGCGGAATGGCAAGAGACAAGGATTCACTCGAAAATGCAATAGCTTCAATTGAGAAGCTTAAAGCTGATTTTTGGCAAAAAATTAAAGTGACTGGAGTAGATAAAGATTTTAATCAGACACTTGAAAAAGCTGGGAGAGTCGCAGATTTTATTGAGCTTGGACATCTAATGTGTGTGGATGCTTTGGGTCGTGAGGAATCTTGTGGAGCGCATTCGCGCCTTGAGTATCTGGCTGAGAGCGGTGATGCAAAGAGGGATGATGAAAATTTTGGATATGTGGCTGCTTGGGAGTACAGTGATGACAAGCCTTTACTTCACAAAGAGCAACTTGATTTTGAGTTTATTAAGCCAACATATCGGGACTATAAATGAATTTTACATTACATATCTGGCGACAAAAAAATACGCAAACTGATGGAAGTTTTTTCACTTATAAAATTAGTGATATTGACAGCGACACTTCTTTTCTGGAGATGCTCGATCAGTTAAATGAGCAGCTCATAGAAAAAGGTGAAGACTGTATCGTTTTTGATTATGATTGCAGAGAGGGTATTTGCGGTACCTGCTCATTGGTCATTAATGGCCATCCTCATGGAGAAAAGAAGGCCACTACAACTTGCCAGCTATATATGAGGGATTATGCAAACCAAAAGGAATTATGGATTGAGCCTTGGAGGGCAAAAAGCTTTCCAATAGTTAAAGATTTGGCAGTCAAACGTGAATCGTTTGACCGAATTATTCAATCTGGTGGATTTATTTCTGTGTCAGTTGGCTCTGCTCCAGAGGCAAACTCACAATTAGTCAATAAAGATGATGCTGATTGTGCATTTGATTCTGCAACTTGTATCGGTTGTGGTGCTTGCGTAGCAGTATGTCCAAATGCTTCAGCCAGTTTGTTTGTTGCAGCAAAGATTAACCACTTTGAGCGCTTACCTCAAGGAAAAATTGAGAGCAAAAAGCGGGCAGAGAGGATGATAAATCAGATGGAAGAGGAAGGGTTTGGAAGTTGTTCAAATCATCGACATTGCGAAACGGTTTGTCCAAAAGAAATTTCGGTTAGCAACATTGCTGCCATGAATAATTTACTATAAAAATATTTAATTTAGGAGATGTGATGAAGGTTGTAATATTAGGTGCTGCAGGTGGAATTGGTCAAGCTCTTGCCTTGCTTCTTAAAACCGAGCTTCCCAGCGGAACAGAATTGTCTTTGTACGATATTGCTCCAGTAACGCCGGGAGTTGCGGCAGACTTAAGTCACATCCCAACTCCAGTTAAAGTAGAAGGTTTTTCGGGTGAAGACCCCTCTCCTGCACTATTAAATGCTGATATTGTATTAATCTCTGCTGGTGTCGCTCGCAAGCCTGGTATGGATCGTTCAGATTTGTTTAATATTAATGCTGGAATTGTAAAAAATCTTGTTTCTTCTTGTGCTGATAATTGCCCCAAAGCGCTTATCGGTATCATCACTAATCCAGTCAACACGACTGTTGCAATTGCTGCTGAAGTTTTAAAAAATAAGGGTGTTTATGATCCAGCAAGGTTATTTGGTGTTACAACTCTAGATATTATCCGCTCAAGCACATTTGTTGCCGAAGCCTTTAATGAGGATCCGAGAGATGTTAAAGTGCCTGTTATTGGTGGTCATTCAGGAATCACTATTCTTCCGCTTCTTTCTCAATCTGGCTTCGAATTTAGTGATGATGATGCAGCTGCAATGACTAAACGGATTCAAAATGCTGGCACAGAAGTTGTCGAAGCTAAAGCAGGTGGTGGGTCGGCCACATTATCAATGGGTCAGGCCGCTGCTAAATTTGGCTTATCTTTAGTCAGAGCATTAAACGGTGAAAAAGATGTCGTTGAGTGTACGTATGTTGAAGGTTCAGGTGATTTGGCTCGATTCTTTGCTCAGCCAGTGCTATTGGGTAAGAATGGTGTAGAAAAAATACTCGACTATGGCGATCTTTCAGAATTTGAGCAAACTACGTTAGATGAAGCTCTTGAAACACTTAGGTCTGATATAAAAATTGGCGAAGAGTTTGTTAAGTAATAGCTAATTAAAAAAAAGACTAGAATGTCAAAAGATTTGCATGAAAAGGCGCTAGCCTATCATCAAGAAGGAAAGCCTGGAAAGCTTGATGTAACTTCCCACAAAAAACTTGATAATGATCAAGATCTTAGTTTGGCGTATAGTCCAGGTGTTGCTGCACCCGTAAGAGAAATTGTTAAAGATCAAAGCAATGTAAACCAGTACACAATCAAAGGTAATTTAGTAGCCGTTATTACTGATGGATCAGCAGTTTTAGGTCTTGGGAATGTTGGACCTTTAGCAGCAAAGCCGGTTATGGAAGGAAAAGCTGTCTTATTTAAGCATTTTGCAGGTATTAATGTCTTCAATATAGAGCTTGATACTCAAGATGTTGATGAAATAGTTAGTACAATTAAGAATATCGCACCAACTTTTGGCGGTATTAACCTAGAAGATATTTCTGCGCCTCGCTGTTTTGAAATTGAGCGGCGATTAATTGATGAGCTGGACATACCTGTTTTCCATGATGATCAACATGGAACCGCAATTATAGTCGCAGCGGGCCTTCTAAATGCTCTTGAAATTCAAGGAAAATCAATTACTTCTGCTAAGATTGTTGTTGCTGGTGGAGGCTCTGCTGGCATTGCAACTTTAGATTTATTACTAAACCTAGGATTTAAAAAAGAAAATATGATTCTGGTTGACCGAAGAGGCATCGTTTCTAAAGAACAAATTAGTGTGGTAAATAAATATAAAGCAGCTTATGCAGTGGATACAGATAAAAAAACGCTTGCAGATGCTTTAGATGGTGCAGATGTTTTTATTGGCGTTGCTAGAGGCAATCTTGTAACTCAAAAAATGATTAAATCGATGGCTAAAAATCCAGTAGTTTTTGCTCTATCTAATCCTGACCCAGAGATCTCAGTCGAAGATGTCTATTCATCTAGAGATGATGCAGTAATGGCAACTGGCAGGAGTGATTTTCCAAATCAGGTTAATAATGTATTAGGGTTTCCTTATATTTTTAGAGGCGCGTTAGATGCTAATTCCAAGATTATCAATACTGAAATGAAGGTTGCAGCTGTTCATGCTATCAAGGACATAGCAAAGCTTCCTGTTCCTGAATCTCTATTAGAAATTTATAAGGTGGATGAGCTTAGTTTTGGAAGAGACTATTTCATCCCAAAACCTTTTGATCCTAGGCTAATTGACCTGATCCCAAAAGCTATTTTTGATGCCGCCGTTAAGACTGGTGTGGCACGCTTAAAATAATCATTTTTATACCCCGCATTTAGCTTATTTAATCCTTGCTAAGCAGAATTAGTTATGGGATAATGTCTGATTGTTTTTTTGGAGGGGTGGCCGAGTGGTTAAAGGCGACGGACTGTAAATCCGTTCTCTCTGAGTACGTTGGTTC
>PASI01000020.1 GCA_002711905.1 Thiotrichales bacterium | reverse complement strand
ACCGTGCACTTTTATTTTTCTCACCTGAACAAGTTGTTGGCTATAGATTAGTAATTGGAGCTATTACAATGTTTGGTATTGCAATCTATTATGGAAAATCCTTCCCAAGAACAATTACTCCCTGGTTGCATTTTATTGTTTATGCAGTAATAGGTAATATTTTGCCTTATCTCCTTATTGCAACTGGTCAGTTAACTATTACTTCTGGCATGGCAGGCTTATTAATGGCGTTTATGCCTCTAGTCACTCTTGTTTTGGCTCATATTTTTCTGCCCAATGATAAATTAAATAGATTCAAAATTCTTGGCTTTATTATTGGGATTTCTGGAGTGCTTTTTATACTTGGACCTTCTATTAACAACGGCAATAACACTCTTTTTGGAATTCTATTGGTTCTTGGTGCTGCTTGTGCTTACGCAATAAACACTATCATTGCTTCTCGACTTCCTTCTTATGACCCGCTGGTATCCAGCGCAAGTGTTCTATTGGTTGCCAGTTTACTTTCTTTCTTTATTTGGCCTAGCATCTTCTTTATTGATTTTTCTAATATCCCTTTGATTAGTGGTTTTAGTATTTTATTATTAGGCGCCCTTCCAACTGGAGTTGCAGCTTTACTCTACTTTATTATTATTAATACCGCAGGTGCTACATTTCTATCCAATATTAATTATCTAATCCCAGTTGTTGCTTTTTTCCTTGGCGCTATATTACTTGGTGAAGATATACTTTGGCAAAATATATTAGCTTTACTTCTTATCATTTCTGGAATTTTTATTTCTAGAATTCGTTCTTAATTTATATATTTTTTTCTAATAAATTTATTCTTTTTTTTCAATTACTTATATTTATATTTAACTAAATTTCCTNAANNTTACTTCATCTATTTTATTTATATTCTATATTTAGTGTATATTTNNCTTCGTAAGTACTAAATGTAGTACCCTATTAGGAGTTGAGTTTGAACCAGGAATTTCAGGCAGTNAAAGACAAAGCTGCAGATCAAGAAATATTAGTTACCAAAAGAGATGGTTCGAAAGAGTCAATTGATTTAGAAAAAATACATCGAGTTGTTCATTGGGCNTCACAAGATTTAGATAATATTTCTGTATCTCAGGTTGAAATCAANGCACAATTAGCCTTTTTTGATGGCATTAAAACTGAAGATATTCATGAAACGATTATTAAGTCTGCAGCAGATTTAATTTCAACAGATGTTCCCGATTATCAGTATTTAGCTGCTCGATTAGCTATTTTCCACCTAAGAAAGAAGGCATTTAAATCCTTCACCCCGCCTTCTTTAATTGATCATGTTNCAAGGCTTACCGATTTAGGTATTTACGATAAAGATATCCTAAATAAATANAATTCCGCTGAATTTGAAGAGCTCAATAATTATATTGATCATTGGCGTGATATGAACTTTTCATATGCCGCTGTTAAGCAACTTGAAGGTAAATATTTAGTTCAAAACCGTGTNACCGGTGAGATTCATGAGTCTCCACAAATGCTCTACATGTTAGTTGGAATGTGCTTATTTCAAGAATACAAAGGTAAAGCTAGAATAAAAATTGTTAAGCGTTTTTATGATGCCTCATCAAACTTCAAAATCTCACTACCAACTCCAATAATGGCTGGTGTTAGAACACCTACTCGCCAGTTTTCCTCTTGTGTTTTAATTGAAACAGATGACGATTTAGACTCAATTAGTGCTGCTTCTGGTGCAATTGTAAAGTACGTTTCTCAACGCGCNGGTATTGGAATTAATGCTGGGAAAATACGTGCTTTAGGNAGCCCAATTAGAGGTGGCGAAGCNACTCATACTGGATGCATTCCTTTNTTTAAACACTTTCACACAGCTGTTAAATCATGCTCTCAAGGTGGTGTGAGAGGTGGTGCGGCAACCCTTTTTTATCCTTTATGGCATCTTGAAGTTGAAAGCTTAATTGTTCTAAAAAACAACACTGGTACCGATGAAAATAGAATTAGACACCTAGATTACGGTGTTCAATTCAATGGNTTGATGTATGAACGTTTTCTGAAAGACGAAAATATNACTTTATTTTCACCTAATGACGTTCCTGGTCTCTATGATTCTTTTTTTGCTGATCAAAAAAAGTTTAAAAAACTTTATGAAAAGTTTGAAAAAGATGACTCTATTCGTAAACAACAAATTAATGCTCGTGAACTATTTGCAATGTTTATGAAAGAAAGAGCTAACACAGGTCGCATATACTTACAAAACGTAGACCACTGTAATACTCATGGTGCTTTTGACCCCTCTCAAGCTCCGATTAAACAATCAAATCTTTGTATGGAGATAACATTACCAACAAAGCCTTTATACTCAGTCCAAGACAAAGAAGGTGAAGTAGCACTTTGTACACTTTCTGCTGTCAACTTGGGGGCCATAGATAGTCTTGATGAACTCGAAGATATTACTGATATTATTGTACGCTCCCTTGACTCCTTGCTGGACTATCAAGACTACCCTCTTAAATCAGCTGAAATTACAAGCAACAACAGGAGGACACTCGGTATTGGTGTAACAAACTTAGCATACTATTTAGCTAAAAATGATGCCAAATACTCTGATGGCTCAGGCAATGACTTAATTCATAGAACCTTTGAAGCACTCCAATATTTTTCTTTAAAAGCTTCAAATGAGATTGCTCAAGAATTTGGTCCCTGCCCTCTTTTCTCTGAGACTCAATATGCAAAAGGGGTAATGCCAATTGATAGCTACAAAAAAGACATTGATCAATTTTGTAATACTGAACTTGAGCTGGATTGGGACTCTTTAAGAAAAAATATTCAAGCAACAGGCCTTAGAAATTCAACTTTAACTGCACTTATGCCTTGTGAAAGCTCATCTCAAATTTCTAATTCTACTAATGGTATTGAGCCGCCAAGAGGCTTTATATCTGTCAAACAATCCAAAGATGGAATTCTAAAGCAGGTTGTTCCTGAATATGAAAAACTGCATAAAAAATACGAACTCCTTTGGGATATTAAAGATAACGAAGGTTACCTTCAATTATGTGCGATTATGCAGAAATTTGTTGATCAATCTATCTCAACAAATACACACTATGACCCATCACAATATGATGGCAATAGAGTTCCAATGAAGCTCTTCTTAATGGACCTTTTAAAGGCTTATAAGTACGGCATTAAAACGCTTTATTACCATACAACAAGAGATGGAGCTAGTGACGGTCAAAATACTACTGCAAAAGGTGATGACGACTGTGAAGATGGCGTTTGCAAACTATAAATTTTATTAATTATGTCCTATAGTATTTTTAATCAAGAAATTAACGACACGCTTAAAGAGCCTATGTTCTTTGGTGAAGCTGTGAATGTTGCACGATTTGATCAACAAAAGTTTGAAATGTTTGAAAAACTTACTGAAAAGCAGCTTTCTTTTTTTTGGCGACCTGAAGAAATTGACGTATCAAAAGACAAAATTGATTTTGGCAAGTTATTACCAAACGAAAAGCATATTTTTATATCTAATCTTCAATACCAAATTTTATTAGACTCTGTCCAAGGACGCTCACCAAATATCGCATTCCTTCCTATCGTCTCTCTCCCCGAATTAGAGAATTGGATTGAAACATGGGCCTTCTCAGAAACCATTCATTCTCGCTCTTATACCCATATCATTAGAGCAATTGTTAACGAACCAGGTGCAGTTTTTGATGAAATTATGAAAACTGAAGAGATTATTCAAAGAGCTACAAGCGTATCCAAATACTATGACAAATTAATTAAGCATACACAGGCCTATCTTCTGAGTGGTGAAGGAGAGCATCAAATTGATGGAAAAACGCTTGCTATCAATATGTATTCACTTAAGAGACTTCTATATTTAACAATAATGTCTGTCAATATTTTAGAGGCTATCCGCTTCTATGTAAGTTTTGCGTGCTCATTTGCTTTTGCTGAAAGGAAAGTGATGGAAGGCAATGCAAAAATTATTAAGCTAATTGCAAGAGATGAAGCGCTTCATCTTACTGGTACACAGCACATGCTTAATTTAATGCGTGACGGTAAGGATGACCCTGACATGCAAGCAATTGCGATTGAGTGTGAAGCAGAAGTGATACAAATGTTTAAAGACGCTGCAAACCAAGAAAAAGAGTGGGCTGAATATCTTTTTAGAGATGGCTCTATGATCGGACTTAATGCGCAAATTCTTAAGCAATACCTTGAGTATATTACGAATATTCGTATGTCTGCTCTCAATATGCAGCCAATCTTTGAGCAAACTACGAACCCACTACCGTGGCTTAACCACTGGCTTGACTCCGACAACGTTCAGGTTGCCCCACAAGAGACCGAAATCACCTCGTATCTTGTAAGCGCAATTGACAATACTATTGATTCTGAAGACGAAGATTTTAGCGATTTTAAGCTTTAAGTGTTTAGCATCAAATGTTTAAGATTGATGTCGACAATATTAATGGAAAAACAGAGTCACTCTATGTATACGGTGAAGACTCTATCTTAACTGAGCTTGAAGCAAACAATGTCTTAGTTAATCACAGCTGTAGACAGGGTCATTGTGGTAGCTGCATCTTAAAACTTGTTAAAGGCGATGTCATTCATCAAGATTGCCTTGTCCCCCTGTCTCAAGGCGAAATCCTAGCTTGTCAATCTAGACCAGTAAGTGACATAGAAATTACAACAAAAATTTAATTTTTATCTAGAAAACTTTTTACCTCTTGACGGTTACCCTCAAATATAACTCTTTGTTTTTTATTGTTTATTTGAAAATCATACATTGGGTCATAGTAGTCAACTAAAAGGGATTTAATCAGTGGTAAATAATCATCTAAATCACCATTATTTTGATGATTTTGAAGGGCTAGCTTTAACTGAGTTAAGAGTGATTTATATCTTTCCCCTCCCAATCTCTTCTGAATTTTATAAAGACTATTTAGCCAATAGTTTGAATAGTTTTCAAAACCGTATTCTGGATTTTTTATTGCAAATTGTTTCGCCATATCAATAACATAACTTTTTAGGCTAATGCTTAATCTGTCTTCAAGTGTGGCAGTTAATATAACAATTTTAGATTCACGTGCTTTCATTTTTATGGTTTCAGGTATATGAATCATTCCAATATTGTTACCCTCATCCTCAATTAATAATTGACTACATGACTCTTTCTTAATTAATTCAATACTCAGATCATTTTCAAAATCTATTTGTTTTGGCTGAGGTGTGACGTTATTNCCAAAAGCTGACCCTCTATGATTCGCAAGCCCTTCTAGATCTATGCTATTTTCAATCTCATTCAATAATATGGTTTTTCCACAGCCTGTTTGACCCCCAACAACTATAAAATCTTTGTTATTAACGATTCTAGCCATCTCATCAATTAAAAATGACCTTAAGGCNTTATATCCTCCTTTAATTCTTGGATAAGAGACTCCAGATTGCTCATAAATCCACTCTTGTGATATCTTTGAACGCAAACCACCTCTAAAACAATAAAGCGCTCCTTTGGGGTTTTTATTTACAAAATTAAGCCACTTTTCAACTCTTTGCTGTTTTATTGTTCCATTAATTAATTCGTTTCCAAGCTGAATGGCAGAGTTTTGACCTTTTTCTTTGAAGCATATNCCAATTTGATGTCTTTCACTATCATTCATTAAGGGATAGTTATGCGCTTGAGGAAACGANCCTCCAGAGAACTCTATTGGNGCTCTTANGTCAAGTAAAGGGAGGTCTGCTTTAAAGACATCAGAAAAATTATCAATTTCTTCTAGTTTACTCATTTCACAACAATAGTTTCAGACNCTATCTTTTTATTAGTGATTTTTCCAATAGGATTNAAATCAAGGCCATTTAACTTCATAAGCTTCTCAAATTCNCCTAACGCTNTATTTGAAACTGAAACAAGGAGGCCGCCACTAGTTTGAGGGTCGCAAACAATTGATCTTTCGANATCTGATAGGCTGCTGATCTGTTTTCCATAACTATCAAAATTTCTTAGCGTTCCGCCAGGAACACAATCATTTTGAATATATTTCAAAATATTTGGAAGTAATGGAAGTGCATCGAAATATATCTCTGCAGATGTATTACTTCCCCTACAAACTTCCAAGAGATGACCAGCCAAACCAAAACCCGTAACATCTGTAACCGCATTAATCCCTTTGATACTTGCTAATTTANANCCTATATCATTTAAAGAACACATTTGTTTTACTGCAGTAGCGTGATCAGCAGCACTTACAATCTTCTTTTTTTGTGCAGTCGATAAAACGCCAATTCCTAAAGGTTTAGTCAAAAATAAAGTGTCATTAACTTTTGCACCAATATTTCTTTTCAAATTTTCAATTTCTACAATACCAGANACCGACAAGCCAAAAATTGGCTCTGGTGAGTCAATGCTATGACCTCCTGCCAAAGTAATTCCTGCATGCTTACATATTTCACGACCGCCATCAATAACTTTTGCACCGACATTAGCAGAAAGAGTGTTAATGGGCCAACCAAAGATCGAAATAGCCATTAAAGGCTTCCCTCCCATTGCATAGACATCACTAAGCGCATTACTGCCTGCAATCATTCCAAAATCAAAAGGGTCATCCACAATTGGCATAAAGAAATCAGTGGTGCTAATCAGCGCCCTACCATCACCCAAGTCATAGACAGCTGCGTCATCATTTGATTCATGTCCGACTAATAAATTAGNGTCAACAAAACTTTCTAATTTAGTTCCTAAAATTTCTTTTAAAAGCTTTGGAGAAATTTTGCAACCGCAGCCAGCACCGTGGCTAAATTCAGTCAGTTTAATATCTTCATTAGACATCTAACTTTCTCGACTATTTTAGCTTTGAGTAAACAGAATCAAGCTCAGTATAAAGCTCAGTTGGCGTAATTTTAGGGTTGTTATTCATAATATCAAAAGCGATTACATTATCTTCAACACCGTCCCAATTTTTTATATATGAACCATCTTTATAACCATTCTTTTGTCTAAAGGTGTTTAATTGATTCTTAATAACATATCGCTTATACAAGCCTTCAACATCGATACCTAAATGCGAGATTATTGTGAAGAATGTATCCGTAATTTCTCTAATGTTGTTAACNTNTTTATCAATACTCGAGGTGATTGACAATTTCAGCATCATTTCCAATAAGGATATCAAAGCATCAGTGTCATAATCATCCTTAACCTTCATATCTAAATGCTTATTTGCATATGACTGATCTTCAATGCGAATTGATTCTGACATAACAAAATGCCAAATATCAACCAGTTCTACTCTTATATTATCCCAATCTGGCTCATCATCTATATTTTTCCAGTGCTTCCAATTAAACGAGTCAATTGCTTCAGCAACCTCCATATAAATTCCTCTATACCAGGATATCTNTCGATTTTCTTTGGTATAACCCTTAATCCATACTTCACCATTCGTTTCATCATTTAATTGCTTTTGAAGCAAAAACATTTGTTCAATTTGATTCATATTTTTAATTAGTTAGTGGATAGATAAAATTATAGACATTAAATATAAAAAACAACGTCAATAAAACTCAATATTTTTCAACAGAATTATCAATCTCTCTAGACCAAGCGTCAATTCCACCTCTAAGATTAAAAAGGGATTGAAAGCCTTTAGATAACAAAAAATTNGCGACCTGCATGGAGCGCATACCATGNTGACAATAAATAGAATAGCTTAAACTTGGATCAAGATCAGNAAATGTTTCAGTAATCGAGCTCATAGGCATATTTGTTGCGCCATCAATCTTACAAATATCTANTTCCCATTTTTCTCTAACGTCAATGAGAATATTTCTCTCATCATTTAAAGATTGTTGAAATTCATGAGGATTTAAGTCTTCTATCATTGGACTATTTATTTGCTATAAAAANATTAATTATATTTTATTATCAANAATTATNTATGAGTAACTTTAATGGGTAAAATTTAGATTGTGACTGAAATGAATGAAGATATTTTTAAATTCCCTTGTGATTATCCAATTAAAGTTTTTGGGCTAAACCANCCTAATTTAATCGATACAATTAGCGCTATNGTTGAAAATCATGTTGGAAAACTTCACAACAATCAATTATCTCTAAAGAATAGCTCAAAGGGAAAGTACGTTTCTGTAACCATTAGAATCATTGCAACAAGTAGAAAACAGCTTGACTCAATAAATGAAGACCTTCAAAACTGCCCTCTAGTATCTTATCTTTTATAAAACATCATGATTAAAATTCGTGAAAAAGGCCTGCAAGACTACACCTTAACCTGGGAAGAGATGATTTCTTTTACTAATTCTAGAGCTGCTGACACTCCAGATGAATTATGGCTTTTAGAGCATGACAGTGTATTTACTCAAGGCCTTACAGGTAACCCCGATAATCTTTTAAAGGAAACCGATATTTCAGTGATTCAATCGGATAGAGGCGGTCAAATTACATATCACGGTCCAGGTCAGCTGATAGTTTATTGTTTAATTGATTTAAAAAGACTTGGGATTGGAATAAAAAAAATGGTTAGCTTGATTGAACAATCAATCATTGACCTACTGGCTGATTATTCGATCTCTTCTCATAAAGTAAGTGGCGCTCCAGGTGTTTATGTAGATGGTTGTAAAATTGCAGCATTAGGCCTCAAAGTTAAACAAGGAAGAACTTATCATGGATTAAGCTTAAATATTGATATGGATCTCTCCCCATATAAACTGATTAACCCCTGTGGCTTCAAAGATTTAAATGTTACCCAGATGTCAAATCTAACGGATAATATGNTTGAATTTTCTGATATCAAAAAACAACTAACTCATCATCTTTCGAATTATGTCTCAAGAACTTGAAATTAAAGCCTTAAAAGGTGAATCTAAAATCAGTAGACTAAAAATCAAGCCTGACTCTAAAAGAGAGCCATTAAAAAAACCAAGCTGGATAAGGATTAGGCATACAAACTCAAAAAAAGTTAATGAGTTGAAGAACACCCTTCGAAGTCAAGAGCTTTTCACAGTCTGTGAAGAAGCCCAATGCCCTAACCTTAGTGAATGCTTTAATCACGGAACTGCAACCTTTATGATTATGGGCCAGATCTGTACAAGACGCTGTCCATTCTGTGATGTTGCTCATGGAAGGCCTAAGTCATTAGACTCAAGTGAACCCAATCACCTTGCTGATACCATTTCAAAAATGGCACTAAAGTATGTTGTGATTACATCAGTGGATCGTGATGACCTTAGAGATGGAGGTGCTATGCATTTTAAAGAATGTATCGATGCCATCAGAAAAAAAACTCCTAAAGTAAAAATTGAAATACTTACTCCTGATTTTAGGGGTAGAGTTGAAAAAGCGCTAAATATCCTTCAAAAATGCCCGCCTGATGTCTTTAATCATAACCTGGAGACTGTCCCAAGCTTATACCCTAAGGTTAGACCTGGGTCTGACTATCATCAATCTTTAAAATTACTTAAAAACTTTAAAGAAAAACACCCATCTGTCAAAACTAAATCGGGCTTAATGTTGGGTGTTGGAGAGACTCATAAGCAGGTCATAGATGTACTTAAAGACTTAAGGAAGCATAAAGTAGATATGCTTACCCTTGGTCAGTATCTTCAGCCTAGTCGTCACCATTTGGCAGTAGAAGAATATATTTCACCCGAGCAATTTGAACACTACAAGACTCTAGCTGAGGAGCTTGGCTTTTCACAGGTAGCCAGTGGTCCAATGGTAAGATCTTCTTACCACGCCGACTTACAAGCTAAAGGTGAGCTTGTTAACTAAGCCTGATTACTCACTTATCATTAACAAAATTAACCTCAATCTAAGCCTTTAAAAGTATACTAATATTATGATTAAAACATTCTTTATAGCGCTTCTTTTTTTCTTTATTATTGATGTTTTTTGGATTTATTTTGTGGCTACTCCTATGTATAAACAAGAAATTGCATCTCTTATGGAGCTTAAAGTGCCGCCAGCGCTCCTTTTTTATGTGATTTTTTTACTAGGTCTAATATTCTTTGTTGTTAACCCTAATCAGAACAACACGCTTGTAAATGTATTTTTGATTGGTGCTTTTTTTGGTTTAGTAACCTATGGAACTTATGATTTGACCGTTTACGCCTCAATGAATATATTTAGTTTAAAGCTTGTGGTAGCTGACATCCTTTGGGGAATGTTTCTTTCAGGTGCAGTTGCAACGCTTACCGTATTTACAATCAATAAATTAAACTGATTCGCATATGACAATTGCACTTACTTCAGGAGAGCCATCTGGGATTGGGCCAGATATTGCAATTATTCATGCCCAAAGAGAAAGAACAGAAAATATTCAGGTCTACGCTGATCCAGACGTTTTACTTCAAAGAGCTAAAGCATTAAATTTGCCCCTTACTCTTAAAGAGAACAGCACTAGCAAGGCAGGTGAGTTAAGTGTCTTCCCAATCAAATCAAAAGAAAAAACTGTTCCAGGGAAGCTTAACCCAGATAATGCTGATTATGTTTTGTCTCTCATTAAGCAGGCCACTCATGACTGCTTAAATAACAAATGTAACGGCATTCTAACGGGCCCAATTAATAAAGCAATTATTAATCAAGCGGGTATAAAATTCAGTGGTCATACAGAGTATTTAGCAGAATTATCTAATTGCTCAAAAACTGTCATGCTGCTTGCTACTGCAAAGCTTAAAGTGGCACTTGCGACAACACATTTAGCTCTCAAAGATGTCCCAAAAAATATCACTAAAGAATCACTCACAGAAGTGATTTCAATTATTAAAAATGATTTCAAATATTTAGGCGTAATAAATCCAAGAATTTTAGTGTGTGGACTTAATCCTCATGCAGGCGAAAACGGGTACCTTGGGGATGAAGAAATAAAGACTATAAGCCCAGTTATTAAAACACTTAACCAAAATGGCTATAATCTTTCTGGCCCAGTCCCAGCAGACACTGCTTTTACAGTCGACTCTTTAAAAGACATTGATGTTGTTTTGGCAATGTACCATGATCAAGGCTTACCAGTATTAAAAGCAAGTGGATTTAAGAATGCAGCCAATATAACGCTTGGTCTTCCATTTATTAGAACCTCTGTAGATCATGGTACTGCACTAGATCTAGCGGGTAGTGGAAATATTAGTCTGGGCAGTTTTAACTGTGCCTTGTCATTCTTTCAAAAACTAAGTAGTAATGGCTCATAAAGCTAGAAAAAGATTTGGCCAAAATTTTTTAGTTGATCAGCAGGTAATTAACCAGATTGTCTCAACTATAGCGCCAAAAAGAATGGATAGCATCATTGAAATAGGCCCTGGAAAAGGGGCTTTAACATTTCCATTGATAGATCATTTAGACCATATTCATGTCATAGAAATTGATCGTGACTTAATATCTCTTCTTCAAAAAAAGAGTAATAAAAAAATAACTATTCATGAATCTGATGCTTTGGTTTTTAATTTTGATCAATTTACCAAGAATATTAGAATCGTAGGAAACCTACCCTATAACATCTCATCTCCTCTATTGTTTCATTTGCTTAACCATAGAAACAATATTATTGATATGACATTTATGCTTCAAAAAGAGGTTGTTGATCGAATAGTGGCAGCTCCTGGGAGTAAGGTTTATGGGAGGACAAGTGTTATTATGCAGGCTTTTTTTGATACTGAACTTATGTTTGTAGTCCCTAAAGAATCTTTCGATCCACAACCAAAAATTGAATCTGCTATACTTTATCTAAAAACTAAAAGTGAGCCATTAGTTCAGAATCTTAGACCTCTTGAGGAGATCGTCAAAATTGCATTTTCTCAAAGAAGAAAAACACTAAAAAATTGTTTAAAATCAGTTCTAAATCAATCTCAAACTGATATTGATTTATCTCATAGAGCTGAAATGTTGAGCGTTGAAAACTTTGTAACTCTGATGAATGATTATGAAAAACAAAATTGAAATTAATGTAGAAGTAACCTATCTATCTAATCAATCAGATATTCTTAATAAACAGTATGCCTATGCTTATACTATTACGATAACAAATCAAGGTGATACTGGTGCTCAATTAAGGACAAGGCGCTGGCTTATACAAGATGAATCAGGCGAAACTGAAGAGGTTATTGGCGAAGGAGTTATTGGTCAGCAGCCACACTTGTCACCTGGAGAGAGCTTTAAATATAGCTCTGGAGCAATAATTAGCACTGAGACAGGAACCATGAAAGGTTCATATGGAATGATTAGCGATAAAGGCCAAAGGTTTGACGCAGATATTCCAGAATTTACATTAAGTGAACCTCATACGCTCCATTAGAAAATCATATGGATTATGCCATTGGTGATGTTCAAGGCTGCTTTAATAGCCTCAATGCGCTTTTAAAAAAAATCAACTTTAATATTGATAGAGATCGATTATATTTCTTAGGTGATGTGGTTAACCGTGGAACTCACTCATTAGAAACACTCAGGTTTATACATTCAAATAAAGATAACGCAGATATGGTCTTAGGTAACCATGATTTTCACCTACTTGTTTGCGCCCTTACAGATAGAAGCCCAAACAAAAAAGATACCTTTCAAGACATTCTAAAAGCTACTGATAAAAACACTTTACTAGAGTATCTTCTTGAGCGGCCTCTAGTAATTGAGTATGAAGATGCCTTAATGGTTCATGCTGGCGTCCCTCCAAATTGGTCTAAATCAGATGTCATTAAAAATGCTGCACTAGTGCATAACCACCTTCAAAATGACAATCCTAGTGAATTTTTATCTCGAATGTACGGCAATTCGCCTCATACATGGTCAGATGCACTTACAATTGAGGAAAAATGTCGTTATACAATCAACGCTTTAATGAGAATGCGATTTTGCAAAGAAAATGGTGAGCTTGAATTTAAACATAAGCTTAATGTTGATAAAAATCCAACAGGATATAAAGCATGGTTTTTGCATAAAAATCGCTTAATGAAAGAACAAAAGATCTTTTTTGGACATTGGTCTTCACTAAAAAATGTGGATACCAAAAATATATACCCTTTAGACCATGGCTGCGTCTGGGATGGACATCTTTCCGCTTATAATTTAACTAATCAGAATTGTATTTCACAGGCATCTGTAGAAACTTAAGAAGACCCACTTCTAAGGTTAACTGATCCCTCAAAAACGAACTTACCGGGCCCAGTTAAATAGACCTTCTCTCCATCAAACTCTACAGTTGCATCGCCGCCATTTAAGTGGACTGTTACTTTAGAATCTAGTAACCCTTGTCTTACTCCATGAATGACAGCAGCACAAGCGCCAGAGCCACATGCAAGAGTCTCACCAACCCCCCTCTCTATAACTCTGAGCTGAATTTC
>PASI01000019.1 GCA_002711905.1 Thiotrichales bacterium | reverse complement strand
TCCTTTAATATTAATCCAGGAGAAATATTCTGCGTAATGGGCCTCTCTGGAAGTGGTAAGTCAACTCTTGTGAGACATATCAATAGGCTGTTAGAGCCTACAATGGGACAAATTCTAATTGACGGTCAAGATGTCATGGCTCTTAAAAAGAAAGAGCTTCAAGACTTTAGAAATAAAAAAATAGGTATGGTCTTTCAGAACTTTGCACTGATGCCTCATAGATCAGTCATTGATAACATTGCTATGCCTCTAGAAATTAGAGGTATCAATAAAAATAAGAGATATGGCAAGGCTAATGAAATATTAAATATCGTTGAATTGCAAGGATGGGGAAACAAGTACGCCCATGAGCTCTCTGGCGGCATGCAGCAAAGAGTTGGACTAGCAAGAGCCCTTGCAGCTGATCCTGAAATACTCCTTATGGATGAGCCTTTTAGTGCTCTAGACCCTCTTATTAGAAGACAACTGCAAAAAGAATTTATTAAATTATCAAAACAATTAAAGAAAACGACAGTATTCATTACTCATGACTTGGATGAAGCGGTTAAAGTGGGTCATCGTATCGCGATTATGAGAGACGGCAAAGTCATCCAGGTTGGAACCCCTGAAGAAATAGTCATGAATCCAGAGGATGATTACGTTGCCGATTTTGTAAAAGGTATATCAAGGCTTGAGGTCGTTAAAGCTAAATCGATTATGAAGCCAATTGAGTTCTTTGAAAAGCAATATGGTGCTGTTCCTAAGAATGCCATTAAAATGAATGAGAATGATGACTTAAGCAGCCTGATTGAAAACTCTGTTTCAAGTGATATGCCAATCATTATTAGTAATTCAAATAATATTGAAGTGGGTATCGTATCCCAAAAAGACTTACTTGTTGCCATTGTCGAGGGTCAAGATGAGTAAAGATAATTATATCAACACAGACCAAATCAAGGATTTTGTAAAGACAAATCCTGATTACTATATTCATGAGTTTGAAAAGATAAACAATACATCTAAGTTTGTTTTATCGTTTAATTTGTTTGCTTTCTTATTTGGATCAATGTGGTTTGGCATAAGAAACATTTGGAATTGGTCTTTAGCATTCTTAATTATCGAAACCTTTGCCATTGTTCAAATTATAAGAGGTTTTTTTGGAAACATTAGTGCAGAAGCCTACTCCCAAATTGAAAAAATTCAAAAACAAATTGGTTTTCGAGAACAGCAACTTCAAGCCGCCATAGACAATAACTCTGATAAAGTTGATATGTTCAAAAGAACAATTAAATCTTTTGAGGATTCGATAGCTGGATACCTTCAAGAAGCTCAAAGTATTGAAGCATCAGGAGTTTGGATTGCTATCAGCGGTATTATCTTGTTTCTTTTTATAAGGGTTGCACAGGGCATTTTAGCTAACTCAATTCTAGAGAGACGGTTTTCAGAGTGGCTTTCAAATAAACTGATCAGCCCTGGAATGGAGTTCAAGAACTATTTGTTAAGTATCTCTTTTGCATTGATTATCATTATTTTTTCATCAGTACATTACAGCTTTCCAAACCTTGTAGAGCTGTTTGCAGATTTTCCAACACACCCAGATATAAGACTTGCATCAATCGATGGTGTTGAAAGAGCCTTTGATTATGCGGTTATTAAGGGAGATGTTCTCTTTAGTGCAATTACCATTGGAATTCGTTCGGTTCTTGACTCTCTTGAAATGCTCTTTGTGACCACGCCATGGATTGTTGTTATTAGTGCTATTGTTTTAATGACAGGACTTTCAGCTGGGCCAAGAGCAGCGCTCTATTCTCTCTCATTTTTAGCCTATATGGGATTACTTGGGTTCTGGATTAAAGCGATGACAACGCTTGCTTTACTTGGAACTGCTGCAATACTCAGTATTTCAATTGGAATACCTTTAGGTATCTATTGCTCAACGAGGCCAAAGTTCTATGCCTTTATTCGACCTATTATGGACTTTATGCAGACCATGCCAGCGTTTGTATTTATGATTCCAGTAATCGCTTTTTTTGGAACTGGCAAGGTGTCTGCGGTTATTATTACTATGATTTTTGGAGGCACCCCAGTTGTCAGACTAACAGTCCTTGGTTTAAAAGGAGTTCCTGAATCAATTAGAGAAGCTGCAATAGCCTACGGAGCATCTAAGTGGTACCTTCTTACGAAAGTTGACCTGCCTTTAGCAATGCCGACAATACTCGCAGGTGTTAACCAAACAGTGATGCTCAGTCTTGCAATGGTTGTTGTTGCCTCATTAATCGGCGCAAAGGGCTTAGGCCAAGATGTACTTGAAGCCCTGCAGTATGCCAATGTTGGCCAGGGAATCTTGGCTGGAATTGCAATCTTGTTCTGCGCTTTAATCCTTGATAGGGTTATACAAGGAAAGAAAAAGGACTAAGCCTAATAACTAACTGAAAGCCCACTCAAACGCCGGAAGTGCGGCTGAGCCTCCGGTATGAAGAAATAACACTCTGTCTGAAGAGTTGAAGTGGTTTTTTCTGACCAAATCAATCAGACCATCAAAAGCTTTTCCAGTGTAGACAGGATCAAGCAATATAGCCTCTTTCGTTGCCATTAAAGACAGCGCATCTCTCATTCCGTCAGTAGGTATTGCGTATCCAGACCCCACATATCCATCAACAACAACAACATCCTCTCTGGTAGGTGTCTTACAGCCGACATATTCACAGCAATGTTGAGCTAATTGAAAAACTTTATTCTCTTGTTTAGACTTAGTATCTTTAATGCTTATACCAATAATTTTTACATCACTTTGATAGAGCGTTTTTCCTGCAACAAGGCCAGCATGTGTTCCGCCACTGCCCGTTGCTAAAACAATGTGAGTAAATGAGTCTTTATTGGGGTTTTCGATAATCTCCCGCATGCATTCTATGTAGCCAAGCTCTCCTAAATGATTACTCCCTCCCACAGGTATAAAATACGGATTAAAGCCCATGCTTTTTCGTTCCTCCATAATTTCTTCAGCATACTCTTTTACATCTCTCTCTTTAGGACATAAGATCATCTCAGCACCAAAAACCTTATTCAAGAATATATTTCCTGAATTCATATAGGCTTCAGGTGCTTCGGCAAGCCTTTGTTCAAGAACTATGAGGCACTTAATCCCAAGCTTTGCGCATGCTGCTGCTGTTTGCCTGGCATGGTTTGATTGAATTGCACCAACAGTAACCACAAGATCAGCATTATTTTTTATTACATCAGGCAGAATAAACTCTAGCTTTCTTGTCTTATTGCCACCAGTTGCAAGACCTGTACAGTCATCTCTTTTAATAAATATTTGTGGTCCATTTAGCTCTTCAGAAATATTTTTAAGATATTCAATACGAGTAGGGAAGTGACCTAGATCAATTCGTTGAAATTTAGTAAGCATTCAATAAAGGAAAATATTGTTGTTAAAAATGATTCGAATAATTATTTAAAATGATTTTATAGTTAATCTTTTAAGTCAAATGAAAATTATAAAAAAAAGTGCTATTTTCTCACCCTGCAACCAATACAGATACTCTCTATCAAGAGCATGGAATCTAAACAAAAAATCTGCATTATTCATTGGCCTTAATCCTTCAACTGCTGATGAGACCAAAGATGACCCTACAATTAGAAGATCCATGTATTATGCTTATCAGTGGGGCTTTGGAGGTCTCATAATGGTTAACCTTTTTGCCTATAGAGCAACGCTACCAAAAGACTTAAAGAAAGCAAAGCACCCAATAGGGGAAGACAATAATAAGTTCATATTAGAATGTCAGAGAGAATCTGGCATTGTTATTGTAGCCTGGGGCAATGATGGAGCGCTATACAACAGAAACAAAGAGGTCTTAGAGCTAGTTTCTAACCCAATGTGTCTAAAGGTAAATCAATCAGGACAACCAGCTCACCCGCTATATCAAAAAAAGGACATCTCTCCAATTAAATATCCAGTTTAACTAATTAACTAAACCATAAGGACTTTGACACATTAATCAATCAATAATGCATATAATTTGTCTATAAATACTATGCATATCTTCTTAACTAAAATCACTCTCAAACCGCTATGAGAGGCAGTGTTTAACCTATGAAATACATTGTTATTGATCCAGTCCTAGCTGACCTAGGATTTATCAAAGTTTACTGGTATGGAGTTATGTATCTTTTGGCTTTTTTATCTGCCTATTTCTTAGCAAAATATCGCGCAAAATCAAATGATTTGTGGAATATAAAGCATATTGATGATCTCATTTTTTACGGTGCACTAGGCGCTGTTTTAGGCGGACGTTTAGGTTATTTATTTTTCTACAACTTCTCAATATTCATTTCAAACCCGCTAACATTTTTTAATTTTCAAAACGGTGGAATGTCATTTCATGGCGGATTTATCGGTGTTCTTATTGCTATGCTGGTATTCAATAAAAAGTATAAGTTTTCTTTTTTTCAAACTACAGACTTTATTGCACCGCTTGTCCCCCTTGGACTTGGATTTGGAAGAATAGGAAACTATATTAATGGTGAGCTTTGGGGGAGGGTAACGGATAGCTCTTGGGGAGTGTTTGCACCAGACCAGAGTGGACTCTGGGAGCAAAGGTTCCCAACTCAGCTTTATGAAGCATTTTTAGAAGGGCTTTTGTTATTTTCTATACTATGGGTCTTTAGTAAAAAGAATCCACCATTATTTGCAACTTCAGCCTTATTCCTTACTCTCTATGGCTTTTTTAGATTTATAATTGAATTTATTAGAGCTCCTGACTCTCATATCGGTTATCTAGCTTTTGACTGGCTAACTATGGGTCAACTGCTTAGCTTTCCAATGATATTAATTGGACTATATTTTTTATATAAATCTTACAATTTAAAAGGTCAAACATGAAGCAATACTTAGATTTTCTGAGACTTGTCAGAGATAAAGGCGCTGAAAAAACTGATAGAACTGGAACCGGTACTAAAAGCATTTTTGGCCATCAAATGCGCTTCAACCTTAATAACGGCTTCCCAATTGTAACTACAAAACGAGTGCACGTTCCCTCTGTAATTCATGAACTACTTTGGTTCTTAAAGGGTGACACCAATATTAAATATCTGAGAGATAATAAAGTTAATATTTGGAATGAATGGGCTGATGAAAATGGAGACCTAGGCCCAGTTTATGGCGCCCAATGGCGAAAATGGAAAAATGCAAAAGGCATTGAAATTGACCAAATTCAACGAGCAATTAACCTGATTAATAACTCTCCTGACTCAAGACGGATTATTGTTTCAAGCTGGAATGTTGGAGAGCTTGAAAGTATGGCTCTGCAGCCTTGCCATGCTCTTTTTCAGTTTTATGTCGCCGAAGGAAGGCTTTCATGTCAACTCTATCAAAGAAGTGCAGATATATTTTTAGGGGTCCCCTTTAATATCGCTTCATATGCATTACTCACACATATGATGGCTCAGCAATGTAATTTAAAAGTGGGTGATTTTGTATGGAGTGGTGGTGACTGTCACATCTATACAAACCACTTTAAACAGGTTGATACGCAACTTCAAAGAATCCCAAAAAAGCTGCCAAATATACAAATAAATAGAAAACCTAAGAGTATTTTTGATTATGTCTATGAGGACTTTGAGTTGATTGATTATGAGCATGATGATCCCATTAAAGCGCCAGTAGCTGTGTAATCAATGGAAAAACTACAAAAAAACTTCTCCTATGAATTCAATGACATTAGTCTGTTAAAGCAAGCACTAACGCATCGAAGCGTCAGTAAGAATAATAATGAACGACTTGAATTTTTAGGTGATAGTGTTTTAGGGTGCGTCATTTCAGAAGAGTTATATATTCGCTACCCTTTAATTGATGAAGGTCAGCTGTCAAGACTTCGCTCTCATCTAGTCAGAGGGCAAACTTTGGCAAATTTAGCCAAAACGCTTAATATTTCTGAAAGTCTAACTTTGGGCCAAGGTGAGCTCAAAAGTGGTGGCTTTAGGCGTGAATCGATCCTTGCTGACGCATTTGAAGCAATTCTGGGTGCAATCTTTCTTGATTCTGATTATTTGATTGTAAAAAGGATTATTCTTGAACTCTTTGATGATCTGCTTAATCAAGCCAAACCAGAGGACTCATTAAAAGATTTTAAAACTCAGCTTCAAGAATTACTCCAAAAGAAAGGCTACTCTCTGCCAAGCTATGAGCTGATTCAGACTAAAGGAAAAGATCATAACGCAATTTTTTATGTGAGCTGCACTGTAACTGAACTCAATCTTAAATCTGAAAAAAATGCTAAAAGCATTAAAAGGGCAGAACAGGCCTGTGCTCAATCAATTTTAGAAGAGATTTTAAACTAATGAATTTTCAGTCAGGTTTCATCGCAGTTGTTGGGCGACCAAATGTTGGCAAATCCACACTTGTTAATGAATTGATTGGACAAAAATTATCAATCACCTCCCACCGTCCTCAAACGACAAGACACCGTATTAATGCAATTGATACTCAGCCCAACTATCAAATGATATTTGTCGATACTCCCGGCATTCATATTGGAAACAATAAGGCCATTAACTCATATATGAATCGAGCTGCTAGCTCAAGCTTTAGCGATGTTGACATGATAATTTGGATCGTTGAAATATTTAAATGGACCAAAGAGGATGCTAGAGTCATGGAGCATCTCAATAAAATCGATATTCCGGTCATACTCTGCATTAATAAGATAGACAAGCTTGAGTCAGTTGATAAAATGCTTCCCTTTCTTGAGTTACTGGGTGATAAATATAAAGCAACCGAAGTTTTTCCTTTGTCGGCTTTTGAGCGTAGAGATACTCAAAAACTTCGTAAATTATTACTTAAATATCTTCCAGAGCAGGATGCGATTTATGATGAGAATTACATAACAGATCGTTCTCAAAAGTTTGTTATTTCTGAATTCATACGTGAAAAGCTTATGAGAAACCTCTCTAATGAATTACCTTATGACATTACTGTTGAGATTGAAAAGCTAGAACTTGATGGCAAAATGTATAGAATTGCAGCACGTATTTTTGTTGATAAAGCTTCACAGAAAAGTATTGTGATTGGTAAAAATGGTGAAATGCTCAAAAAAATTGGACAGGAATCCAGAATCACTATCGAAGGTTTTTTAGAGGCAAAAGTATTCTTAGAGTTATGGGTTAAGGTCAGGCAAGGCTGGTCAGATGATAAAAGAGCTTTAGCATCTTTGGGTTATGACTAGAGTTGAGAATTCACCTGCTTTTTTAATCCATAGAAGAATGTATCAAGGAAACTCTCTTCTGCTGGATTTCTTTACAAAAGATCATGGAAAATTAAGGCTCATTGCAAGAGGAGCAAGAAGTAGTAAAACTTCACTTCAAATGTTTCAATGCTTAAGCATATCATTTAAAGGAAAAGGGGATTTAAAAAGCCTATCTCAGTGGGAAATTTCAGATGAACCAAGACGCTTACTGGGTAATGATCTTATTATGGCTATCTACGTAAATGAACTCATTCAAAGATTACTTCCTGAAGGGGATGAGCATAGTGAAATATTTGAATCCTATTGGGCTTACATCAAAAATATTAGTACTTTAGACTCCAATGAAAAGGAGTACAAACTNCGTATATTTGAAAACCAATTATTAAAGGATTTAGGATATGGTCTAGATTTTGANGATGATATTAATGGAAATACAATTAATAAAGATTTTCAATATGACTTTATCGAGCATCAAGGATTTNCTTTTAATGGTAATGGAGTAATATCTGGCAGCACGCTCCTCCATCTTTCAAATTCAAACGAACCCATTACTAATTCAAAAGAGCTAAGTATTTTAAAAAAAATGAATCGAAAAAGATTAAAATCTCTACTTGGGGATAAACCACTCAAAAGTAAAGAATTATTTTTTGTTAATTAAGCGTAATTATGAGTATATTTTTAGGTGTAAANATTGATCATATTGCCACACTAAGGCAAGCAAGGGGNACTCNATACCCTAGCNTAGTCGAGGCTGCAAAAATATGTGANAATTCAGGTGCAGATAGTATTACTCTTCATTTAAGAGAAGATAGGCGTCATATTCAGGATAATGATGTTGAGGAACTAAAATCCTGCTTAACAACTAAAATGAATTTGGAAATGGCTGCAANTGATGAAATGCTTAAAATAGCCACCAAAATCTTACCTGAAGACTGCTGNTTAGTTCCAGAAAAGAGACAAGAGTTAACTACCGAGGGTGGTCTAGATGTCGCATCTCAATTAGGCAGAATGAAAGAAGTTTGTTCTGAATTAAGCGCGAATAATATTAAAGCTTCTTTATTTATTGACNCTGATAATAATCAGATTGAAGCGGCAGTTGAATGCGGCGCACCGATTATTGAGATTCATACTGGTCATTATGCAGATGCATCAACAAGTTCTGAAAAACNGAAAGAGCTTCAAAAGATCTCAAATGCATGCAACTATGCTCACAGCCTTGGTTTACAAGTCAANGCGGGACACGGCCTAACCCTTGAAAATACAAAAGCTATTGCTGAAATTGNCACTATCGTTGAGCTGAATATAGGTCATTCAATTATCTCAAGAGCACTATTTGTAGGCTTATCAGTCGCTACATCTGAAATGAAACAACTATTACAAGAGGCAAGAAGATTGTGATTTACGGCATTGGATCAGATATTGTAAATATTGAAAGAATTCAAAAAATTCTATTAAAGAATCGAGATGGCTTTATTAATCGTATATTAACTGAGCACGAGAGAGCTTTATTCACAAATAAAGCAGACAGTGCAGCTTTTTGCGCCAAGAGGTTTGCTGCAAAAGAAGCTTTTTCAAAGGCTCTAGGAACTGGAATAGGAAGAGTTGTTAGCTTTCAAGATCTAACTGTAAGGAATAACGAAAATGGTAANCCCTATTTTATNCCTAGTGAAAAACTAAGACTNTACCTGTTAGANAAAGGAATTAAGCAAGGTCATTTGAGTATTTCTGATGAAAGCAATCACGCAATTGCATTTGTCGTGCTAGAGTCAGACTAGCTCTTAACAATTAAAACGGAATGTCATCCTCGAATTCATCAGGCGCTACTGGAGTAATTGCGGGCGCAGGTTGAGTAGCTTGATGTGATTGAGGCTGAGACTGCTGTGCTGGTGCACTAGAGTTCATATCATCGCGCCGATCAAGCATTTGAAGTGTGCCACTGTATCCACTGATAACAACCTCTGTAGTGTAGCGATCTTGACCACTTTGATCTTGCCATTTTCTGGTNTGAAGTTTGCCTTCAACATAAACCTTTGAGCCTTTGTCTAGGTACTGTCCAGCAATTTCAGCAACTTTACCAAATAAACTAACNCTGTGCCACTCTGTCCTTTCTTGNTTTTGACCAGTACTTTTATCAGTCCAGGACTCACTTGTAGCGATAGATAAATTACTAATTGCATTTCCATTTGAGGCATACTTAATCTCTGGTTTTGCACCTAAATTACCTACCAAAATTACTTTATTTATCCCGGCCATTNTATTAATTACTCCTGTTAAGTTTTAGATTTAAGCGGCATAAAAAGAATCAAAAGCCACCAAATTATTGCTACAAATATGGTGAATAAGAATACACTATTTAAATCGTAAATGTCATAAATAAAACCGCCAATTACTCCCCCAATAAAAGTCCCAATAAATTGTGATGTAGAGAAGATACCCATAGCTAAACCTCTCTTTGAAGAGCTTGCGGTCCGTGATAAAAGTGAAGGCAATAAAGCTTCAATCGTGTTAAATGCAACAAAAAACAAGGTCAAAGTAAATAAGAAAACCTTAAAGTTTAAATTCAAACAAAAGAAGATTAATTGGCTTGCTATGAGCAATAGAATACTAATCAATAAAATGTATTTTGTTTTTTTAAATTTTTCAGAAATAACAATTAAAGGAACCATTCCTAAAAATGATAAAAGAACAGCTGGAAGATAGAGTCGCCAATTATCTATCATGCTGACAATTTGATTTTCAATTATTAGTAAAGGCATAACGATAAAGCCAGCAGCAAGTATCAAATGAAGCGAAAAAATACTAAAATCTAGAGCGAGTAATTCTTTTGTAAAGGTTTCTTTAAATGCCTCAAAAGATAGCTTGTAGTANGCAATAGGCTTANTTTGCTTTAAGGAAAACACGATAAGCATAGCGATCACTGAAAGTAGGGCAATTACCCAAAAAAGCCCTGATAGTCCTATCCTTGAAGCAATTATTGGCCCAATTAGTAGGGAAAGCATAAAGGCAANGCCTATTTGAAAGCCAACAAATGCNTTCGCTTTTGCCCTATTTTCTTCACTAACAGAATCAGCTAAAAATGCCATAAGAACAGCTGAAATAGCGCCTCCTCCTTGAAATGCTCGTCCAATAACAACTACAACAATATTTGATGTATTGGCTGCCATAACACTTCCCAAAAGAAAAATTAGGAGTCCAACTATGAGTATTGGTTTTCTGCCAAATCTATCTGAGAGGTAGCCAAAAGGTATTTGGAATATAGCTTGTGTTAGGCCATAAATGCCTATTGCCATCCCAACAAGAAAAGGAGTTGCGCTTTCATAATCTCCTGCATAAACACTCATCACGGGAAAGAGCATGAATAAACCCAGCATTCTTACAGCCATGACTAGCGAAATCTTTAGTGCAAAGAACCTTTCAGCTGAATTCATAAATAAAAAAGATTTCTCTTATTTTTTAACTGAGTAGCCTGGTGAGTAGCTTGGATAACTAGAAGATAAAACTTTTCTAACATCAATTGCAAGTTGCTCAGCATTGATCTTGTCGTAGTTGTATGACATAAGATGAAGAGCATCCGGAATAGAAGCACTATTTGGATAATTTTCAATGATAAATTTTGTACGGTTAATAGCGGCAATATGAGAGCCAATCTCAGTATAGTAGATAGCAACATAAAATTCATGCCTTGCAAGAGTGTTTCGAAGTCCAACAAGTTTGTCTTTAGCATCTTCTGAATACTTAGAATTAGGGAAAGTTTCAATTAAATCAACAAAATACTGATAAGCTTCACTAACACTTTCAACATCTCTTTGGGCACTATCAGTAACTAATTTATCTAGTATTGAACTAGACTTGGCTTCAGCCACTATGCCTCTTAAATAGTATGCATAGGGTGTTGGAGGAAGGTCAGGATATCGTTCAATAAACTCATCTAATTCTAATATTGCTCTATTGTATTTTTTTTGTATAAGCAAGTTATAAGCAATATCTAATCTTGCTTGAATAGCATATTTGGAGCCAGGATATGATGATAAGATCATTTCATACTGATCAATGGCTTGCTCTATCATTCCACTATCCACCTTATCCTCAGCTTGCTCGTATAGCTGCTTAGGAGTTAAACCATCAGCAACAAGTTTTTTTGTGTCTTTATCACCACCCAAAAGAGAGCAACCAGTTAGAAAAAATAATGCGGCTAGGATAGAGATTAATCGGTAATTCATATTGAGTTTTGAGTAATATCAACGAAACATCAAATTATACTAGTGTGTNTTTTTTCTGGAAACCTTTATGCAAAGAACTTATAGCATTCATTGCCATGATTATATAATTACAAGCATATACTCGTAAATCTTACAATTTAATGGCTACAAAACTTTTTCAAATACAATCTCAAATTTCTCACCTATGCAGTGTTCTAGAGGACTATCTATCTAAAGAAGAGATTGGGCTAGTTAAAAAAGCGCATCGAATTGCAGATAGGGCGCATTCGGGTCAGTTTAGAAAGTCAGGAGAGCCATACATAAGTCACCCATTATCAGTCGCTTTAATTCTGGCAGAGCTTAAATTAGACTATTTATGCATTGTTGCTGCTATTCTTCATGACTGCATTGAAGACACATCCGTTACAAAGGATGATGTAAAAAATGAATTTGGGGAACAAGTTGCGCATATTGTTGAAGGGGTTTCAAAACTTACCAACCTAGAGTTTACATCCAGCTCTCAAAAGCAAGCTAAAAACTTTCAAAAACTTATCTTAGCGATGTCAAAAGATATGAGAGTAATGATTATTAAGTTGGCGGACAGACTTCACAATATGAGAACCTTAGATTCCATGAGTGAAGACAAAAGAATTCAAAAAGCAAAAGAAACCTCTGAGCTACATGCGCCAATTGCCAGACGCTTGGGGCTGCACAGTATCAGAGTTGAGCTAGATGACCTTTGTTTTAAAGCCCTTCACCCAAGGAAGCACCTAATTATCAAACGAAAAATTAATAAGCAATACGGCAATCAAAAGAAAACAATCAGTCTCATTAAGGCTGAAATAGAAAACAGGTTAAAGTTTGAACAAATTAATGCAACAGTCGAAGGACGTCAAAAGCAACCATCGAGTATTTACAATAAAATGAAAAATAAATCTCGAAAATTTTCAGAAGTCCTAGATATGCATGCTTTTCGTATTGTTGTAGAGAATACGAATGCCTGTTATCAGGCGTTAGGTCATATCCATAGCCTTTATAAGCCAATCCCTTTAAAGTTTAAAGATTATATTTCCGTACCAAAACCAAATGGATATCAATCCCTTCACACTGTTCTAATTGGACCAAGAAAGATGTTTATTGAGGTTCAAATTCGCTCACAAGAGATGGATTTTATATCTGAATATGGAATTGCAGCGCATTGGCATTACAAGAATACTGACGAGCCTTCAAAAAAATTAGCTCGCAACTGGATGGGCTCTTTATTGGACATTCAGCAAAACACTGATACATCAGTTGACTTTTTAGAAAACACTAAATCAGATTTATTTTCAGATGAAGTATTTGTGTTCACACCTGGTGGAAAAATCATACAACTTCCATTAAGAGCAACAGTCCTTGACTTTGCTTATGCCGTTCATACAAATATAGGTAAAAAAGCTCAAAAAGCAACAATCAATGGAAATGAAGTAGAGCTTTCAACGCCTTTAAAATCAGGACAAACGATTGAAATTATTATTGGAAGGTTCGTAAAACCAAAGCCAAGCTGGCTAGATATTGTAGTTACCTCTAAGGCAAAAACTGCTATTAAAGCTCACCTCAAAGATAATTCCAAGATAGAGCTTGCAAGACTAGGAAAGCTTTTAATTTCTGACGCTTTAAAATTTCAAAACATTAAAATTAATGATGTTCCCTTAGACAAATGGAATAAATGCTTTAAAGAGCTCAATTGTGTTGATTTTGATGATTTATATATCAGAGTGGGGCTGTCTGAAATTTTTATTGCAGTGGTTGTCAATAAACTATTGCAAGATATTAATAATGAAACTATTAACACCATCTCTATTGGTCAAACTAAGGGTATGGCTATAAATTTTGCTCATTGCTGCTTTCCCATCCCAGGTGATGAAGTGACGGGCGTTTTAACATCACAAAAGGGGTTAGTTTTGCATCGTTCAAATTGTTCAAACCTAGAACATATTAAGGAAAAAAATGCACAATGGATGGAAGTTGATTGGAAGTCAGATGATAAAGAGCAATTTGAAGTTGGAATTAGTTGCTTGGTTGAAAATCGAAGTGGAAGATTAGCTGCTATTGCAAACACTTTGGCGAATTTGGGAGTCAACATTGAAAATATTGAGCAACAACAAAGATTAGGCTCAAATAGATTATTTTATATTACATTAGTTGTTACCAATATTATTGAACTCAACAGCNTCCTTGATAAATTAAACAAACTTCCTCACCTTATTTCCGCAGNCAGACTTTAATTTAAAAAATTGTTTGTATCACAGAGATGAATTGATTAAAATTANTACTTTCAATTTTACAGTCCGTTAACGATAATGATTTGTTGGACCGACTCACTAGAAATAGCCATTTCTTTATCAGATAATTTTCCAGACATTGACCCAAAAACAATTAACTTTGTTGATCTTCGAGAATTGGTATTAAATCTTGATGATTTCGAGGAAGGACAAAGTCAATGTGGTGAGAGAGTTTTAGAAGCAATACAAATGAACTGGATTGAGGAAACAGAGTGAAAATTATTAAGTTTTTAATCTCATTCAGTATCTTTATTTCCTTGTCAGCAAATGCGCTCCTTGAGGTCAATATTATCAAGTCAAAAGAGGCTGCTTTTCCAATAGTAATCGCTCCATTTGAGATCGTTGGAGATTCTAATAATGTTGATATTTCAAAAATTATTAGAGATAATCTCAATCGCTCCGGTCAATTCAATGCTTTAAGTACTGAAGCACTTATTACTAATCAAATAGACTTTAGTTTTTGGAAAGAACACAAAAAAGATGCGGTTGTCTTTGGAAAAATTGAACAAGTAAGTAGCAAGGTTTACAACGTTTATATTTACATTTATGATGTTTTTTCAGAGAAAAGCCTATACCAAAAGAAAATTCGAGTCCACAACAGTGGTTTCAGAAGAATTGCTCATTTTTTAAGTGACAAAATTTATTATGTTCTATTGGGTCAAAAAGGCTCATTTGATACAAGACTTTCTTATGTTACAGTTATTGAAAATAAAAATGGTGGAAGGACCTACAAGCTTCAAATTTCAGACTCAGATGGTTACAATCCTCAAACAGTAGTAAGATCTTCAAATCCAATCCTATCTCCCGCNTGGTCTAAGGATCAAAAGAAGCTTGCATATGTTTCTTTTAAAAATAATAGNTCTGAAGTTTTTGTTATGACTCCGTTTTTAAAAACTATACCGATTAAATTACCTAAATTCGATGGAATTGCCTCTTCNCCAACTTGGCATCCGGATGGTAAAAGTATTGCGTTGACTCTTTCTAAAAATGGCAATAAAGATATTTATCTATATGATTTTAAGTCTAAACCAATTCCATTAACTACAAATATTGCTATTGATACTGAAGCTAGTTTTTCTCCTGATGGAAGCAAAATTGCATTTACATCNAATAGAACAGGGCAGGTNCAGGTTTATATTAAANACCTTAAATCAGGAAAAATTTCTAGAGCAACCTTTGAAGGTCGTTATAATGCAAAACCAGTTTTTTCACCAGATGGAAAAGACCTNGCNCTTATACANAGGGTTGGAAAAGACTANAGGTTGGCGCTTCTTGATATTGCATCAAGAGATTTAACGGTTATGACACAAAATAAATCCGACGAGTCACCCTATTTTTCNCCAAATGGTGGTATGATTATTTNNNCAACCAATNGGGATAACAAAGGNATATTGTCTATAATTTCATTNCATAACAATCAAANNGTTGANNTNANNCAAAAAGANGNTGNNNTNAGAGANCCAAGTTGGTCAAANTATTCNAATTAAGGAAATNTAAAATGTCAAAAAAANTNNTNTTANTANCANGTGTAATTTTTTTAAGCTCTTGCGCAACTACAAATATTCAAGAGTTAGGAGATAAATTTTTAGATTTGATTAATCCATCTGATGCCCCTGCAGAAGTTGCTGATCTGAGTGAACAAGTATTAGTCTTGAGTGCTGAAAGAGGTAGTTTTACTGAAGAAGAACTTGATACCTTATCAAACGATGAGTTAATCGAGCT
>PASI01000018.1 GCA_002711905.1 Thiotrichales bacterium | reverse complement strand
TAGAGAGTGTTGAGGCAGAGTTTCCTAGAGAAATCAATTCAGAAAGTCGAAATAACTTACACCTTTCATTTGCCTTTCTAGATGCACTCGCTCACAACAAAATAATTGTTGATGCTATGGAAGATCTTATTGGTCCAGATATTGCTCTTTGGGCCTCTGTCATGTTTATCAAAGAGCCCTCCTCAAAGCAATATGTCAGCTGGCACCAAGACGCAACTTATATGGGTCTTAATAGTATGGACTTTCCGACACCATGGATCGCTTTAAGTCCGAGTAATAAAGAGACTGGTTGTATGACTATGATTGCTGGGAGTCATAAACTAAAGATAAAAAAACATGAAGATACGTTTGCTAAGGACAATATCTTGACTAGAGGTCAAGCTATTCAAGAGGTTGATGAAAGTAAAGGTGTTGACCTTATTCTAGAGCCTGGCGAAATGTCTATTCATCATGGAGCTATCATTCATGGCTCCCAGCCTAATAATAGCAATCAAAGAAGAATTGGATTTTCACTTCAATCCTACATGTCGCCCAATATCAAACAGATTGCAGGTCAAAATATATGGACTCATGTCCGTGGAAAAAAGAGAAAAGATGACGATGGAATATTGCTTGATAGGCCAAAGTTTAATATGGACCCAATTACTGTTGCTCAAAGAAAAATTGCCAACGAAAATTTATCAAATATCCTTTATAAAGGCGCAAAAATAAAACGTAATTACTAGTTATTTTTTTTGATCCACTCTACGATTTTCTTCACTCCTTGTTGAGTTTTAGTTGGGCTCAAAATTTCACCAAGAACACCATGCTTGGATGGGTCATCTTTAGGAGAAAGGATNGGATTGAAAACTTCAACATTCTTACCCATNTTGGAAATAATTTTTCGCGTATCTTTTGCGGATACAACCTGGTCATCATCAGAAAACCAGAAGAGGATAGGTAAGGTTATTTTGTTATGATTAGCTCTAGAAGCGGCAANAACAGAATCTTTCACTGCAAATAGAGCATGGGTTGGATAACGAGTTGTCCAGCATCGTTCGTATTCTGAGTTTTTAGCGACAAATGAGTGTTCTTTTCCTAGTATTAGGGGAATTAACCATCTAGNACCAGGAGCNCTAAGAAAATGACCTNTATAAGAGCCAGGACCAAAATTTGGNGAGACATATATTATAGATTTGACTTTATTCTGATTTTCCAAAAGACTATGGATCAGAGAACAACCCGTTGAGGAGCCAATAAGAATAACCTTCTTACCAATGGTCTCACCAATACTTATAGCCTCTTTGGTATCCATTATCCAGTCATCAAATGTTGCATTGCTGAGTGCGGCACCATCTTGTCCATGACCACTAAGCCTTGTCAAGAAAACATTGGCTCCTAATTCTTTAGCCACAAGTTCAATCACAGGACTAAGTTCAGCTCGGGTTGCAGAAAATCCATGAATAAAAACGATACTTTGAGAAGTTTTATGAGCAGGTTTGTCACACCAGACAATCTTTTTTTCTATATTCTGTCGAAGCTTAGGTATCGCTTCTTCGGCAGATTTTATGTCCTTTTCAATCGAATTAATGTCAATCATTTAGTGTTAAGTGTTCAAAATATTTTTTGATTTTAAATTATATCTTTACCCTAAGAAAAAAATATTATATTTGTATACAAAAAGAAAACAAATAATATTACAATAAGTATACGAAAAGTGTATACTGATTTTCAATATAAATTTTTATAGATTTTTAGATGGGCAAGTACGTTACAAAAAATCAAAAAGAAGATGAAAAAAGAGTGGTCAGCGTTAGGATTCGAAGGCCAGTTTTTGAGGCGTTTAGGGGCGCATCAATAGCTGCCAAGGATTTTGGCTATAGCATGTCTCTATCAGGTGTTTTTGAGACTGCAATGGAAGATGCAATATCTGAGTTTAAGGAGATTAGTGGAATTGACTATAAGGATGTTGCAAGAACGGAGCTTGATAAGAAGTGGGAGAACAAATACAAAGCTTCTAAAAAAGCTTTAAAAGGTAAATCCCAAAAAAGGGATTAAGAAATTTATTAATGATTAGGAGAGTAGATCAATGTCAGATAGTAGTGTTATAAGTAAGATAAAGGAGTTAAGAAAGGATTTAGATAAAGAGACTAGTTATTTACAAGAACAGATGGAACTCCCACTAAACGGTGACTTGGTAAAGAATTTGCAATCAGAAAATAACTCGATTGAATTGAGTAAAGGGATCGCAATTTCAAAATGGGTAAGAAAGATAACCTCACAATTCGAGTCAGTGGATCCGTTTTATAAGTAACTTTTAAATCTAAGGTAAATTGATTTGTTTTTTAGACCAGCGCCAATTGATTAGTGTACTGGCTACACCAGTCATTATCATTACTCCTCCAATGATCATTGATAAAGTGAGTTTCTCATCAAGAAGTATCATTCCTGCAACAATTGAGGTGATTGGAAGGAGCATAAGAAAAGGTGAGATCTTGCTAACATCGACACTACTCAATAGGTGATACCATATGCTATAGCCAACAACTGTCATAATAAAAGCTAAATAAAAAATAATCGACCAATCAACAAGGCTTGCTGAAGTAATTGCCTGCCACTGACCATCCTCAATAATGAGCGATGCTATAAGCATTTGAGGGGTGGCCATAATTGCAACCCATGCGAGTATCGTAATGCCAGATAGACCCTTTAGTCGACTGATCATGATTTGTGCCACAGCCCATACTGCTGAGCCTGCCACTAATAGAATAACGCTATCAATATGCCCTTCTAGTCTTGGCTCTCCTGCAATTATAAAGACGCCTAAAAATGCCAGTCCCATTCCCAAAGCCCGGGTTAAGCCGAGTTTTTCTTTTAGTAAGATGGTGCCCAAAAGGGCAAGTATCGGTCCCTCGAGTTGAACCAGGATGGCTGCTGTTGAAGCGTCAATTCCTTTGAGTCCGTTATAGGTTAAACCGTACTGAATTGTTGAGCCAATAAGAGCCACAACAAAAATTTCTCTCATGTGACCCCACGGTGGCTTTGTAAACCAAACTAAAACAAGCCCTGCAATTCCAAATCGAATTGACATAATCAGAAGCGCAGAGAATTGCTCCATACCAATTTTGGCTAAAGTGAATCCTAGTCCCCAGGTTATTGGAACAATCAATGCTAGAAGAATCTGTTTTGAATTCAATATTATTCTTTAACAACAAAAAAAGGAGGTCAATTATGACCTCCTTTTACTATTCAAGTTTAAATTATTTATTATTTAGCCAGACTTCATAAAAAACCCAATTGCAAAAAGACCCCTTTATTCAATATAGTAATTGAATTATCTTGATTTCCAGTAGAAAAGAATAATAAACAAGACACTTAAGCCGATTCCAAAGAGCGGCATACCTCCTGAAGGGATAGCACCTGAAGTTAGGTGATAAATCTGCATCGCAACTGCTAACATTTGAACAAGTATTAGCGTCTTGGTGGCTTTTTTCAGCTGCTCTTCAGAAGTCCAATTTGGCAACATAATAAAAACTACAGCAATAAAAAAGAATGACATTGCTAAAAACTGCGCCATCGTTACCATAGGTGCTGTCACTTCCCATCCATAGGAAGCAGCCATCATATTGGCTCCAAATAACATTGACGCAGCCCATATAAGGCCAATCAATCCATTTAGTCGATACACTAAAGTTAAAGTCATAATATTTCTCCTATAATATTGAATTAACTAGTTTTTTTTAAAGATAAATTTCTGATTTTTAGATTTTTAACATGCTAAATCTTACCATAAACTCGTCTATTTTTTTTAGACTGGTGAATTTTAAAGGCTATTAGTTAACTAAATGCTCGCCATTACTAACTACTGGAGAATAATCTTTAAAATCTTGGAAAGGGTAAAGGCTCTGTATTCGATGATTATTTTCAATCCCCTTTAAGTCCTGATTAACAGCACCACTTGTGAGTGCCATAAATGTTGGCGCAGAGAGTGATTGAAGATCAGGAGAGAGGTAACCCGATTTAACAAAAAGAGTCTTGAAATCTTTAAGATCTAAATCCAGATCAGAAAAGTCTCTTAGATAGTGAAAAGGTCGCCTCAATTTAGTTATGATAATGACAGCTCCAGATAGAGAAACAACGGCGCATTGATTTTTAAAGTAGACATGATCAGCTTTAAGTTTAAGTGATGGACCTCCACCTCCATAGGTTCCACCTAAAGTAAATTCATTGCTTTCTTTAAGCGATTCATAGGCAGACTTTGATGCTATTCCAGCAAATAATGAGTTATTGAGATTATGATCTAATACTGCTTTTAATACATCCGCTCTATCTCCAACACCACCTGCCGTTGGATTATCACCGCTGTCAGTAATGATTGAAAAGTCTTCACTAANCCAACCTAAAGCATCTTCTATGCTTCCAGTAGCCATATCTGATTTTAAAAGGAGTCGATTATTCCAGTAGGATTTAGCAATTTTGTGACACACTTGACTACCCGAGATTTGATTGGTACATGTAACAACAGAGGATGCAGTTGCTCTTTTAGTGTCAGCCCAAACATAGCCTACCAAAAGGCTACAGTCTAGAATATCTTCTTGTTGATTGAGTAGGTCAAGATCTTTATAGATTGATTTGCAGGGCTCGACAATAGTCGAGGACATTTCACCAGAAACTAAAACAGGAATTGCAGACCAAACAACATGGGGCTTATAGTTCTCATTGATTGCATTCGCAAGCATCAATGCAGAGCGCNTATAAGTATCTTTAACATCAATATGGGGCGCTGTTTTAAAGGCAGCGAAAGCGTCTATATTATTGACAATTTTGTCGGTCATTTGGCCATGAAGATCATAGCTAACTGAAATAATACATTCATGCCCAACAGTATCACGAACTGAAGCTACCCATTCACCTTCAGGGTCTTCAACGCCATCGACATACATAGCGCCATGCATCAAAAGTAGAACGCCATCAAGCTTCCCAAGAGCATCTATTTCTCTAATGAATTCATCTTTGACTTGTATGAAATATTGCTTTTCAATAGGGCCACCAGGGACCGATTTGTTGAAAAATAAAGGATGGGCCTTTATATTGAATTCGGTAAAAGGAAAATCAACAAGATCAAGCAAAGATTGGCCTTGAATGCTTTTAAAATCATCAATNTTTTGATAAAGAGGGGAGTAACTACTGCACTCAGTACTGATACCGCCAATAGCTATATTCTTAATAGCCATGGCGGCTTAGTACATTGAAATTAATTCCAGCCTGTAACAACCTTGACTTCGATGAACTCGTTAAAGCCATGTTCGCCACCTTCTCTGCCAATACCAGAGTGTTTGAATCCTCCAAATGGAGCTCCACTGGCTGCACCTTTACCATTNAGTTCAACAGTACCAGATAGAAGTTTTTTGGACATTCTTTTGGCTCTTTCCGGATCTTGAGTTTGGACATAATTAGTTAGACCATATGGCGTATCGTTGGCAATCTTGATTGCCTCTTCTTCACTGTCAAAAGGAATCATTGAAAGAACAGGTCCAAAAATTTCAGTCCTCGCAACTGTCATTTGATTATTCACATCTGCAAAGATAGTTGGTTTGATAAAGTAGCCTGTCTCGAGTCCGTCAGGNTTGCCAGTGCCACCTGTGACGAGCGTTGCATTCTCCTCTATGCCTGCTTGAATTAGAGCTTGAATTTTGTCAAACTGAAGCTTTGATACAACCGGCCCAAGATGTTTTCCTTCNTTTGATGCAATATCAGTCTTAGTGGATAGCGCAGTTTCTTTGGCGATCTCAACAGCCTCATCATAGAATGACCTTTCAACAAGCATTCTAGTCGGCGCATTACAAGACTGACCAGTGTTGCTAAAACAGTGCCTTACACCTCTTATAACAGCTTTTTCGTCTGCGTCAGCAAAGATAATNTTNGCACCTTTACCGCCAAGCTCTANACCAACCCTCTTAAAGTCGTCAGCAGCATTGTGCGAAATTAAAGCNCCTGCTCTTGTAGAACCCGTAAAAGAAACCATATCAATTTCTGGATGAGAGGTGAGCTGACTTCCAACGCCGGCACCATCACCATTCACAAGGTTAAAAACGCCTGCAGGGCAGCCAGCTTCTTCAAGCATTTCTGCAAAAATCATAGAGTCTAAAGGGGCAATTTCGGATGGTTTTAAAACCATCGTGCAGCCTGCTGCTATTGCTGGAATGACTTTAAGTGCAACCTGGCTAATNGGCCAGTTCCAAGGCGTAATGAGTGCACAAACCCCTTTTGGCTCATAAATAAGCTGGTTGTCAGAATCATCAAGCTGCTCTTCAAACTCAAACTTTCTTAGTTGATTGAGAAAGTCTTCAATAGCGCTAGTTCCTGAAGGGGCCTGCGCCGCTTTAGAAAAATCAATAGGCGCACCCATCTCTATCGAAATGACTTCAGCCATTTCATCCATCCTTCTTTGGTAAATAGAATAAAGCCTCTCCAATAGAGCAACTCTATCTTCTTTTGTAGAATTTGACCATGAGGGAAGCGCTGCTCTTGCAGCTGTAACTGCAGCATTAGTATCTTCTTGTGAGCCAAGCGAGATTACTGCACAAACCGTTTCATCAGAAGGGTTAATGACATCAAAGTCATTCTTTTTGGAAGGCTCGACCCATTGACCATTAATATAAAATTTTCTTTTATCAAGCATTAATTAATCTCCATATCAAAAAGTAGAGGTTATATTAAGAAATTTTAGATGTCAAGCAAAATAAANTAAACTAAACACTCGCTAATTTTTCAACNGATAGTTTGATGTTATCCATACTNGTAGCAAAAGATAATCTGACATAGCCTGGGGCTCCAAACGCTGAACCAGGAACAACAGCTAAGCTAAGTTTCTCAAGGCAAAAAGTTGATAATTCAACATCATCTTTAAGTCCGAGCCTTTCAATTAGGCCTTGAACCTTAGGGAATGAGTAGAATGCTCCACCAGATCTTGGACATTTAATACCATCAATCTCATTCAGTCTGTTAACAAGAAACTCATGACGTCGCTCAAAAGCTTCAACCATCATTGTAATAAATGACTGATCACCAGTGATTGCCTCAAGAGCAGCAGCCTGAGAGATGGAGCTTGGATTTGAGGTTGACTGACCTTGAATCTTTTTCATTGCTTTAATGACTGTCTCAGGACCGGCGGCGTAACCAATTCTCCAACCNGTCATTGCATAGGCTTTAGANACGCCATTTAAAATGACAATGCGATCTTTAAGGTTTGGGCATGCCATAGCAATGTTGACGAAATCATCACCACCCCATCGTATGTGCTCATAAATATCATCACTGATGGTAAGAACATGAGGATGTCTCTCAAGGACTTCACCAAGTGCCTCTATTTCTGATTTAGAGTAGACTGATCCAGTTGGATTAGAAGGGCTATTTAAAACGAATAGTTTTGATTTTNGGGTGATGCTTGCTTCAAGCTGATCAGGCGTTATTTTAAATTCTTGATCAAGGCCAGCCTCTATAAAGACAGGAGTCGCATCAGCTAGTATAGCTATGTCAGGGTAGGATACCCAGTACGGTGCTGGGATAATGACCTCATCACCTTCATTTAATATAGCTTGACAGAGGTTATAAAAAACCTGTTTTCCTCCACAAGAAACCATAACTTCATTAGCAGAATAATCAAGACCGTTCTCTCTTTTAAATTTTTCACAAATCGCTTTTTTTAGCTCAGGTGTGCCATCAGCAGCAGTATATCTAGTCTCACCAGCTCCAATTGCTTGAACAGCAGCCTTTTGAATGTTGGCNGGTGTATCAAAGTCAGGTTCACCTGAGCCCATCGATACAATTTGAATTCCCTGGGATTTTAATTCTTTAGCTTTATCACTCACCGCCATAGTGGCAGATGGTTTAACTTTTTGGACACGATTCGATAAGATTGATGACATTTACTGTACTCTTTAAATGGTTTAAAATTGAGGGTTTTATTTTAATGAAAAACTGCCAATAATGGCTAGAAAATTTCAACTGAAATCNAATTTTNCNCCAAANGGNGATCANCCAATTGCAATTCAAAAGTTACTCGANGGAATAGAGTCTGGAGAGAAGTATCAAACGCTCGTTGGGGTGACAGGNTCNGGTAAAACTTTTACTNTGGCAAATGTCATTGAACAAAGTCAAAAACCGAGCCTNATTATGGCNCCTAATAAGACTTTGGCAGCCCAGCTTTATAGTGAAATGAAAGAGTTTTTNCCCAANAACGCTGTCGAATANTTTGTCTCCTATTATGACTACTATCAGCCAGAAGCATACGTACCTGCTTCAGATACCTATATCGAAAAAGACGCATCAATTAATGAGCAAATAGAGCAAATGAGGCTCTCTGCAACTAAGTCACTTCTTGAGAGGAAAGATGTCATTATTATTGCCAGCGTTTCTGCAATTTATGGATTAGGCGATCCTGAGAGTTACATGAAAATGCTCCTCCATTTAACGGTTGGTGAAATAACAAATCAAAGGGAAATTCTTGCGACACTCTCAAAGATGCAGTATACCCGTAATGATGTCACNCTCATTCGTGGGCATTTCAGAGTNAANGGTGAGGTAATTGATATATTTCCAGCAGATTCTGAAGAAAGGGCAATCAGAATTGAGATGTTTGATGACGAAGTAGAAAGTCTGTCATGGTTCGACCCATTGACTGGAGAAAAGATTAAGCCACTCCAAAGAATAACAATTTATCCAAAGACACACTACGTTACGCCTGAATCCACGATTCAAAATATACTGGATGATATNAAAGTAGAGCTTGGGGTTAGAAAAAAAGAACTTCTTTCTCAAAACAAATTAGTTGAAGATCAAAGACTCTCTCAAAGAGTCGTTCAAGACATGGAGATGATGAGAGANCTGGGTTATTGTTCAGGTATTGAAAATTATTCTCGATATCTTTCAGGNCGCAAACCTGGTGANGCTCCACCNACGCTTTTTGACTATTTGCCAGATGATGCTTTNGTGATATTAGATGAATCTCACGTTACGGTGAGTCAGATTGGGGCAATGTACAACGGTGATAGGGCNCGTAAAACTACACTCGTTGACTTTGGATTTCGATTGCCCTCAGCGCTTGATAATAGGCCATTAAAGTTTGAAGAATTTTCAGAAAGNTTGANCCAATGTATTTTAGTCTCTGCAACNCCAGCAAATTATGAGTTGGAGGTTTCAACTGTCATCGCTGAGCAAGTTGTAAGNCCAACTGGACTTTTAGATCCTGAAATAGATGTTAGGCCTGTAGAAACTCAAGTGGACGATCTATTATCTGAAATTAACAAAAGAGCTGCATTAAAAGAAAGAGTTCTTGTTACAACNCTCACTAAAAGGATGTCCGAACAGCTTAGTGAGTATCTGAATGATCATAATGTTAAGGTTCGGTATCTTCATTCAGATATTGATACTATTGAAAGAGTTGAGATTATTCGTGATTTACGTCTAGGTGTGTTTGATGTTTTGGTTGGAATTAATCTCCTAAGGGAGGGTCTTGATATTCCTGAAGTCTCTCTNGTTGCAATTTTAGATGCAGATAAGGAAGGTTTTTTAAGGTCTGAGCGGTCNTTAATTCAAACAATGGGAAGGGCNGCTAGAAATATCAATGGAAGTGTTATTCTTTATGCTGATAGAATAACAAATTCAATGCAAAGGGCTATGGATGTGACAAGCTCNAGAAGAGATAAGCAGCAAGCCTTTAACCAAAAAAATGGAATAACNCCAAAAGGTGTTGTAAAGCCAATTGTTGATATTTTGGATACAGATCTTTCAGCNGCTGATATTGNGGCAGTAGGTNTAGATACTGTTCAAGTTAAACTTTCACCTGTTCAGCTCTCTAAAGAACTAAAGCGACTTGAAAAAGAGATGTATCAATATGCAGAAGAATTAAAGTTCGAACAAGCGGCAGACATCAGAAATCAAATGAAATTATTAAGAGATGGGCAATTCAAATAATACAACCTTAAANATAACTGAGATTTTTTTCTCACTTCAGGGTGAAGCTAGAGAGGTTGGGCTTCCAACTGTTTTTGTGCGTTTAACAGGATGTCCATTAAGATGTAACTATTGCGATACGACTTATGCCTTTAAAGGAAATAATCCNTTAACAATTGATCATATTTTAGATGAGGTTTCTAAATACAATACTCCATATGTCTGCGTAACTGGAGGAGAGCCAATGGCTCAGAGTAATTGTCTAGAGCTTCTNGACTCACTTGTTGANGCTGGTTATCAAGTCTCAATGGAGACCAGTGGTAGCGTTGATATATCTCCAGTAAATAGTAAGGTTTCCATTGTTATGGATATTAAAACCCCTTCTTCAACCGAAGAGAAACAGAACAGGTATGAAAACCTCTCACTTCTTCAAAGCAAAGATCAGCTGAAGTTTGTTATTGCATCGAAATCAGATTTTGATTGGTGTTGTGATTTATTGGAAAAAAATAAAGTTAAATCTGAAACTTTATTTTCACCAGTTTTTGAAAGTCTTAAGCCAGTCCAGTTAGCTGATTGGATATTAGAAAAACAGCTTAATGTTCGGCTTCAAGTTNAGCTTCATAAAATTCTTTGGGGTGATCAGAAAGGCAAGTAACTAATTTAATAAATACTTAAAAATTACTTTCCATTCTTGCCTTGGCTTTGTCAATTGCAACATGATACTGGGGATCCTCAAGAACATTAACTTCTACCAAATGCTTGGCTGTTTTAAGAAGCAGTCTACACTCTTCACTTAAATGCATTAAATGAAGGGTTTTTCCTGCTTTTTGGTAACGCTCAGCAAGCTTATCAATTGCTTGAATGGCAGAGTGATCAATGACTCTTGAATCCTCAAAGTCAATGTAAACATTCTCAGGATCTTCTTTTGGATTAAAGATTGAGTGAAAGGTATTAATGGATGCAAAAAATAAAGCCCCATGGAGCCTATAGGTTTTCTTTCCATCAGACTCATCTTCTTCCATTGAGTGAATCTTTCCAGCAGACTCCCAGGCAAAAGATAAAGCTGACATAATGACACCTGCTATGACTGCGAGCGCTAAATTGTCAGTTAGAACAGTGATCACTGCAACCGCAATACCAACAATAATATCCGGTAATGGAACCTTACCAAATAGACGAAGTGAGCCCCACTCAAATGTTCCAATGACAACCATCATCATTACGCCTATAAGAACAGCAACTGGAATCATTTCGATATACTTAGATAGATAAAGAATAAAAAATAGAAGTACGAGAGAGGCAACAATGCCTGACAACCTTCCTCTGCCTCCAGATTTAATATTTATTAAGCTTTGACCAACCATCGCGCAGCCACCCATTCCGCCAAAAAAACCTGTCACTGTATTTGCAACACCTTGACCAATGCATTCACGGTTTGGTTGGCCAGTAGTTTCAGTTAAATCATCAATTAAATTCAGTGTCAGCANACTTTCTATCAGCCCGACTAGTGCCATAACTATGGCATAAGGAAAAACAATTTTGAGCATTTCAATGTTTACTGGAACATCTGGAAGGTGAAACGGAGGAAATACTCCACCTATTGGAGAGATGTCGCCTACGGTTCTGGTTTCCAGTCCTAGAAATAATACTGCTAGAGTGCCTATTACAATTGCAACTAAGGTTGAAGGGACAGCTCGTGTTAGCTTCGGCAAAAAATGAATAATCATCATAGTAATTGCAACTATAACTAACATGAGCGCAAGTGGTGCGCCGGTAATCCATTCACCAGCCACTTTAAATTGTTTAACCTGGGACAGGAATATTACAATTGCTAAACCATTGACAAAGCCNAAAAAAACAGGATGTGGAACGAGTCGTATAAACTTACCCATCCTTAATAGTCCAAACACAATTTGAATAATTCCAGTTAAGACAACAGCAGCAAATAAGTACTCAACACCATGGATGGCAACTAAAGTTCCAATAACAACAGCAATTGCTCCAGTTGCACCTGAAATCATTCCGGGTCTTCCGCCCAAGATTGATGTAACAATACCAATCGTAAAGGCTGCATAAAGACCGACAAGTGGATTTAAGCCTGCTAAAAGAGCAAAGGCAACCGCTTCAGGAACAAGAGCCAGAGCAACAGTGAGNCCTGACAAAATATCATTTTTTGCGTTACTAGGAACGCGCTTGTGGATAAGCTTAAACATTATTTCCTTTTAAATTGAGTTCTTATTATTGCTTAGATGCAGGAATGGGTGGCGTTGTTGATACAACGTCAGCATTTTGAGCGCGGTGTCTTAAAGCGTGATCCATCAGCGTAATTGCTAGCATTGCTTCCGCAATAGGAGTTGCTCTTATGCCAACGCAAGGATCATGCCTTCCTTTTGTACTAATTTCAGTTGAATGGCCTTCTTTGTCAATACTATCTGTTGGGAGGCGGATGCTTGAGGTTGGCTTTAAAGCAATAGATATTAATAAGTCTTGTCCAGAGCTTATACCACCAAGAATTCCNCCTGCATTATTTGAAGTAAAACCTTCCGGTGTTATTGTGTCTCTATGATCAGACCCTTTTTGATTAACAACATCAAATCCAGCGCCTATTTCTACGCCTTTTACAGCATTAATACTCATCATTGCATGGGCAATATCAGCATCCAATCTATCAAAAATAGGTTCCCCCAGTCCTGTAATCATATTGCTCGCAACAATGTTGATTCTTGCGCCAATAGAGTCGCCTGACTTTCTGAGNTTGTCCATATAATCTTCTAGTTCAGGAACTTTAGAAGAATCGGGACAAAAGAAAGGATTATTGTGNACTTCATCCCAATCAAAATTATCATAGGTAATTGGACCAAGTTGCGCAAGGTAACCATGAATCTGAATACTATATTTTTCACTCAGATATTTTTTAGCAATNCCTCCAGCAGCGACTCTGATTGCTGTCTCTCTTGCAGAAGAGCGGCCACCACCTCGGTAGTCTCTTAATCCATACTTCTGTTGATAGGTGAAGTCAGCATGACCGGGCCTAAAAGAGTTTGCAATGTTGGTGTAGTCTCTTGGTCTTTGATCAGTATTTTCTATTAAAAGACCAATCGGTGTTCCAGTAGTGATTCCTTCAAAAGTTCCAGAAACAATCTTAATTGCATCTGACTCTCTTCTCTGTGTTGTATGTCTTGAGCTTCCAGGTTTCCTTAAATCTAAATCACCCTGAAGGTCNTCTTCAGTTAGTTTCATTCCGGGAGGACAGCCATCAACAATTCCTAAAAGCGCTTCACCNTGACTCTCACCGGCGGTCGTTAAAGTAAATAGTTTTCCAAATGAGTTGCCTGACATTGTCAAATGATATGCTTAACNAAGATGGCNTATATTATACCAGTGACAAGTTTTAGGTCTAATAATATTCATTCAAGCTTAATGAATGAAAGAGAAATGGAATATACGAATTTTATGGTTTTATGAAGTCTTCATAATAATAGTAATTAACCCCTGGCTTACTTTTTAATGTGGATACCATTTTTGTTGCTAAGACTTCAGCATTTATACTTCTGAACTTTTTTGCAGAGCCAATAAGAATAAGGTCTAGCACTTTTGCAAGCTTCATTAGGATTTTTTCAGATAGAGCTCTCTTTCTTCCTCCTGATCCAGTTAAAAAACCAGGTCTAAAGATGTTTACACTGTCAAATCCAAGATCAATAATAGCGTCCTCAAGCCCACCTTTGGTTTTAAGATAGAAATTTTTTGAAGAACTGTCTGCACCACCGGAAGAAATCAGTGTTAATTTTTTTGCGCCTGACTCGAGTGCTTTTTTGGCAATACCAAGAGGATAGTCAAAATCAACTCTTCGAAAATTATTTTTATTTCCTGCAATCTTCATGGTAGTTCCAAGGCACAGAAATACATGATCACACGCTGGAAGTGACCCATTTGTCAGAAAGGACTCAAAGTCAATGATGAGTTCTGTAGCCTTAGAGGGTAGACCTGAAATAGGCTTCCTGCATATTGCAACAACATNGTGATTATTCTCACAAAGCTGAAATAAGATATTGTTACCGACAAGACCGGTAGATCCTGCAATGATTGAAGTAGGCATTAGAAAATATATTTTTTAAGTTATTGGAAATTTCATGGAAGAACTATTTCAATGTTGTTTATGTCTCCATTGACCTCAACCTTCATCTTATCAAACTTGGGTGCACCCATTCCACTAAATTGATAAAAACCTGCTGGCTCTTTAGGGATGAAGAAAAAGAAGTCTAACTCTCCGTTACCATTTTTATCTTCAAAAGAAGCTAATGCATAGGGTCCTGANGGAACTTCCATGCTGAAGGATATATTACAGTTATCANCTTTGGCGGGGTTGTAAATNTTTTCTTGGCTGTGATTCATGCCTTTGAAGCCAGACTCTTCATAGATTAAAACATGGACAGCATGTTTTGATGAGCAGCCAGTAATAGAGCCGCTGACAGTATGAAGGTGGTCATCGGCTTTAGAGATATTGAAAATACTGAAAAGAAAAAAGGATAGTAATAAAGATATTAATATTGATTTTGATTTTGATTTCATAGCAGGATGATTAAAGTTTGAAAGGGTAGTAGTTTATTTTGATGAGAAGAAAATTTAATGAATTATTGATGGTTTTTATATGAACTACATCATTTAAAGTTTTTATGATTTGAATTATTGAGATTACGCATATTCAAAAAAATCAATCAGACTTGNAAGGCTACCATAGTTTATTTGAATGTCGCAATATTGCTTGAGTATAGGTTTTGCATGGTATGCAACAGATAGTCCTGCAACTTTCATCATTTCTATATCGTTGGCGCCATCGCCAATTGCAATGACTTGATCATTCTTCAATTTGTATTGGTCACACAGCTCATCAATATATTTTGCTTTTTCCTTTGCATCAATAACGTTTCCTATNACGTTGCCAGTAATTGATTGATTGATTATTTCAACATGATTAGCCCTGCAGTTATCTATTCCAAGTTGACTTTGAAGTTTTTCAGCAAAAAATCTTAGGCCGCCTGAGACAACTGCGGTTCTGATTTGATTGGATTTGAAATAATTAATTAATTTTTTTGCGCCAGGGCTGAATTCTACCTTTTTGTTATAAACCGACTCAAAGCTTGAATTACTAACTCCTTTAAGAATTGATAGGCGTTTATTAAATGACTCAGTGAAGTCTAAATGGCCTTGCATTGCCGCTTCAGTAATTAAAGATATCTCATCCTTCAATCCAACCTCCTTAGCGACTTCATCAATCGTTTCGATTGTAATGAGAGTGGAGTCCATATCGCTGACCATGAGTTTGATATTTTGATAATCAAAATTATTATCAAAAATGTTAAGGTCAAAGTTGTTTGAAAGCCTGAAATTTTCTATATCAAAGTCTTTTTTAGTNTGAATTCTAAAGTGACTTTTTCTAACCTCAATCTCTCCTCCGAGTTCTAATGCAAGTTTNTTTGCAGCTGAAGTTTCAAGGCTATGTAATACGAGAGTTTTCATTGAAAGATTAGAAAAGCTTGATTCATTATTAAGAAGCCCTATTTTACAATACTAGGATATTTTAATGATTCACAAAACTAACAGAGTTTGCACTAAGTTCAAAAAAATTCGCGTTTTGACATTTTGTCATAAAGCAAATGGTTAGTTTTCTGCTGGCTTGGTATAATGTTGTCTTTTAATAACCAACGGTGGTTATTTGAAAAAACAATGACGTTTAGATGGGCTTAGTTAACTGGGCGCACCTGAGCGTTTTTTTTTACTTAAAAATAAGGTGTAATATCTTAATATGACACAAGCATACAATTTTAGTGCCGGTCCAGCCATGCTCCCAAAACCAGTTCTTCTGAAAATCCAAGAAGAGCTTATTGAATACCAGAATTCTAAGGCATCAGTAATGGAAATATCTCATCGAGGTGTTGATTTTATGGAGGCTGCTGAGAAGTCTGAAAAAGATTTAAGAGCGCTTTTGAAGATTCCAGATCATTACAAAGTGCTTTTTCTTCAAGGCGGCGCGTCGTCTCAATTCTCTATGGTACCAATTAATTTGCTTAGGGGTGGAACTAAGGCAAACTACGCAAATACAGGTCATTGGTCAGTTAAGGCTATTGCTGAAGCAAAGCGTTACTGTGATGTGAATGTGTGTACTGACAGTTCAGGCAATAACTTCACTGATATTGAGGATTTTCAAAACTGGAAGGTTGATGAAGATGCTTCTTACCTTCATTACACACCGAATGAAACGATTGCAGGATTAGAGTTTGATTATATTCCAGATGTCTCCATGCCGATTGCGGCAGATATGTCTTCAACCATCTTATCGCGTGAGATTGATGTTTCTAAATACGGCGTCATTTACGCAGGCTCACAAAAAAATATTGGCCCATCTGGCCTAACAATTGTAATCGTTAGAGAGGATTTAATAGGTAGTGTTATTGATGGGCAACCGAAGCTATTTGATTATGAGACACAAGCCAATAATGATTCCATGTTTAATACACCTGCAACGTTTCCATGGTATGCAGCTGGAAGGGTATTTGAATGGTTAAAAGAGCAGGGTGGGCTTAGTGCTATGCAAAAAATTAATAAGACGAAAGCAGAAACGTTATATCGTGCAATTGATAACTTAGATTTTTATTCCAACCCTGTTTCGGTTAAATATCGCTCATGGATGAATGTTCCTTTTTTGTTAGCAGATGAAAAGCTCAATAGTGTATTCCTGGAGCGCTCGAAAGATGCAGATTTATTGGCACTTAAAGGTCATCGCAGTGTTGGCGGAATGAGGGCTAGTATTTATAACGCGATGCCACAGGATGGAGTTGATGCTCTTGTGAGCTTTATGAAAGATTTTGAAAAGGATTTTGGATAATGCAAAACATAAAGGTACTGAACAATATTTCACCTCTTGGTTTAGAAAAGTTTCCCAATGAAACTTATGATGTCTCAACTTCTAATGATAACCCAGATGCTATTTTAGTTCGAAGTGCAAAAATGCATGATATGGAAATTGAAAATAGCCTTAAAGCTGTTGGAAGAGCTGGAGCAGGTGTTAACAATATTCCTCTCCAAAAAATGAGTGAAAATGGCGTAGTTGTATTTAATACACCAGGCGCTAACGCAAATGCTGTTAAGGAGCTTGTTATTTCATCAATGCTATTAGCAAGTCGAAACATTTGTCAAGGTTGGAGTTATGTGAATGAACTTCCTCTTGAAAACTTGAAATCCACTGTTGAAGATGGCAAAAAGCAGTACGCTGGGTCAGAACTACCCGGTAAAACTCTAGGGATTGTGGGGCTTGGTGCAATCGGCGTTGAAATCGCAAATGCAGCTAGTATGCTTGGAATGGATGTCATAGGTTACGACCCTTCGATTTCTAAGAAAAATGCTTGGAAAATCTCTTCAGAAGTTGAAGAAGCTCTCTCTTTAGATGAGTTATTTTCAAGGAGTGATTTTGTATCGTTTCATGTTCCATTGGTTGATGCTACAAAAAACTTATTAAATGTAAAGAGAATTGCGCTTCTTCCAGAAGGATGTGTAGTAATCAATATGTCAAGAGACGGCATTGTTGATGAGGATGAATTAGTTAAAGCTCTTGATAGTGGAAAGGTAAAGTACTACGTCACAGACTTTCCAATTGATGAGAAAAAAAACCACGAAAGAGTCATTGCACTTCCCCATCTTGGAGCATCTACT
>PASI01000017.1 GCA_002711905.1 Thiotrichales bacterium | reverse complement strand
TTATTGTCAATTGTGCAGGTTTTTGGGCGCGTGAGGTGGCAGAAATGGTTAATACTACTGTTCCAATTACAAATATGGAGCACCATTACTTNGTTACTGAAAATATTCCGACAGTAGAGGCACTTCAAGATGAGTTGCCAGTTATTCGAGATACTGACAGCGATTTTTATTTACGACAAGAAAACAATGGGCTATTGTTTGGAGCTTGGGAAAAAGATTGCAGAGCAGCCTGGAGCGGAAAACCTGCTCCTTGGTCATTTGGTCAAGAGCTGTTCAATAATGATCTAGNGCGGTTAGAAGAAAATTTGGCAATGATTTACCACCGCGTACCAGAATTGAATTCAACTGGAATTAAACAAATCACAAACGGTGCGATCAGCTTTTCACCAGACGGTAGACCAATATGTGGACCAATGCCAGGTGTTCCTGGGTTTTTTGTAGCGTGTGGATTTCTTGGAGGTATAGCACAAGGTGGCGGAGCTGGACTAGCAATGTCNCAGTGGATATTAAATGGGGAACCAGAACTTAATCTTGATTTTATGGACGTGGCACGGTTCGGTGACTGGACTACTATGGAATTTGCTCGAGAAAGAACATATGAAATTTTTCCAAACCGTTATGAACTAATTTATCCTGCTATGGAGCGTCAGTCTGGTCGATCTCTAAAACTCACCCCTATTAACAACGACCTAATAAAGCTTGGTGCAGTCATGGGTCANGCCAATGGTTGGGAACGTCCACTTTGGTATGCACCGGATGGCGTTAAAGCACAGGATGAGCCGAGTTTTAATNGACCAAACTGGTGGGAGCATGTTGGCAATGAAGCCAAAGGAATGGCCTCANGATGTGGTCTTACTGAAATGAGCACCTTTGGAAAATTTCTTATCACTGGAGCCGATNCACTTGAATTTCTGAACTATGTTGGTTCTGCCAAGGCACCAGAACGGCCTGGAAAACTTGCCCTATCCTTGTTGCTAAATGATCGAGGAGGAATTGTAGGTGACATCATAATTGACTGTCGAAATGGCAATGAATTCTACATAGTGGGGTCTACCTTAGGTGTTTTATTTTACCAGCGTTGGCTGGAAGCTCATACTGGTGGTTTCAACGTCAAAATTAAAAACGCAACCAGCCACTACGCAGCGATTGGAATATCAGGTCCAAATTCCAGAGCGTTACTGAATTCTCTTTCTAATAATTGTTTCGATGAATTCCCTTACATGACTTCCAAAAACGTAGAGATTAACGGCATAGCTTGTAGAGCTCTTCGGGTGTCATTTTCTGGAGAGCTTGGGTGGGAACTGCACTGCCCAATATCAAACCAAAAGGCGCTATTTGATGCATTGATGAACTGCGGTAAAGACTATGGTTTGGTCCTCATAGGTAGTCGTGCTATGGGTATGCTAAGATTAGAAAAAGGTTATCGCAGCTGGGGTCATGAGTTAACAACAGAAATTACACCTCATGCGGCTGGTTTACAACGATTCTGTTCCAGCAAAAAGAATTATATTGGTCGTAAAAAAATTGACAGTGAAAAGAAAACACCACCAAAAAAAAGCTTGGTAACTCTAGATGTAGATTTGTTGGCACCACCATGTTGGGGGAATGAACCTATTTTTAGTAATGGGGAGTTAATCGGCTATGTCACATCTGGTGGAATGGGTTGGCGTTGCAACAAAATGCTGGCTGTAGGTTGGATAGATGCAAGTAAGATTGGAATTGGTGATGTACATGAGGTTCAGATACTTCATAAATCTTACATTGCCAAAGTTGCTTCAGATCCAATTTATGACCCAGAAAATCAATTACTTTTGAACTGAATTATGAAAATTGCCTCTAAAGCCACTTCTAATAAAGGGTACACTGAGGGCTCTAATCCTTCTCTCTGCTATCAATTTTCTTTCTCTAAATAACGCTTAATCTTCATCTAGCCTTCACAACAGAATTTTATAATTTTTTAGATGAGTAAAAATATAGCACTCCATTGGTTTCGTCAGGATCTGCGTTTATCTGATAATCCATCCCTTTATCATGCATCGAAGAACAATCAAGTTCTTCCAATATACATTCTAGATGATGAAAATTCTGGCGAGTTTTCAATGGGAGGAGCAAATCGCTTTTGGCTGCATCATTCTTTAAAAAATCTTAAAGAAAACCTAAATCATAATTTATCTATTTTCCAAGGGGATCCTCTAAAAACTTTATTAGAGATTATTAATCGAAACAATGTTACTTCTGTCTATTGGAATAGATGCTATGAACCTTGGCGTATTAAACGCGATACACAAATCAAATCAAAACTTGAATCGAAAGGAATTTCGGTTTTTACCTATAATGGTTCACTTCTTTGGGAGCCATGGACGATCAAGAAGAATGATGGAGCGCCGTACAAAGTTTTTACACCATTTTTTCGTAAGGGCTGTCTCAATTCAAAAGAGCCTAGAAAACCCCTACCCAGAGTCAACACTTCAAATTTTATTAATGACAAAAATCTCTCGTTAAATCTTTCTGATTTATCACTACTTCCTCCTGTCAGATGGGATATTCCAATGGAATCCCATTGGAATATTGGAGAAATGGGCGCATATGATCGGCTATCTAAATTTATTGATAGTGGGATTAATCACTATAAAGATGGCAGAAACTTTCCTGCAAAACCATTTGTATCTAGAATTTCTCCTCATATACATTTTGGTGAGCTATCCCCTAATCAGGCATGGTATCTAGCTAAAGAAAAAGGTGGTGATAAGAACATTGATCACTTCTTAAGTGAATTAGGGTGGCGAGAGTTCTCCTATAGTCAGCTTTATTTCAACCCTCAACTTCCAAGAAAAAATCTGCAATCCAAATTTGATGCTTTTCCATGGGAAAATAANCCACAAAATTTATTAGCTTGGCAAAAAGGTCAAACTGGAATCCCTATGGTTGATGCTGGAATGAGGGAATTATGGTTGACCGGTTCAATGCACAATCGTGTCAGGATGGTTGTAGGTTCATTCTTAGTTAAAAATCTTTTATTAAATTGGCATCATGGTGAGCGATGGTTTTGGGATTGTCTAGTTGATGCTGATCTTGCAAGTAATAGTGCTAGTTGGCAGTGGATTGCAGGATGCGGGGCAGATGCGGCTCCATACTTTAGAATTTTTAATCCAGTCACTCAGGGAAAGAAATTTGATCCGGATGGTGAATATATTAGACAATATATTCCAGAATTAAAAAAACTCCCAAATAANTTTCTATACAATCCTTGGGAAGCCCCGAAAGAGGTCCTAGACAAAGCAAATATTGTTATTGGCAAAGACTANCCTGAGCCCATAATCGATTTAAAGACTTCAAGAGAAAAAGCTCTAAATGCTTTTAAATCCTTAAAAAAAAGAAGAAGTGTAAAAGGCTCTTAAATCAACTCAATCACTGATTGAGTCCATTTTGAATTAANATGTAGCTCCCAATAAGACTTATGAATCTGTCTCGTTACTGGACCTGGAGTTCCATCACCTACCAATTTATTATTAATCTTTGTAATTGGCATTATTCCTCCAGCTGTAGATGTTGCAAATACTTCNTTAGAATCATTAAGCATATTTATAGAAACTGATCTTAAATTAACTGGCAACTTAATTTCTTCTGCTAAATCCAAAACAGTCTGCCTTGTAACGCCCTCTAAAACTCCTTTNTTTGGAGTNTTAAGNCCACTCTCATCAACACAAAAAATATTAAATCCAGGNCCTTCAGAAATATTATTTTTTTCATCAACTAAAATGACTGAGTCCGAATTAGAATCATAAGCTTCATACATCCCACTAACCAAATCAAGCCAATGATAGTTTTTGATTCTTGAATCAATAGAACCAGGTGGTATTCTTCTTATTCTACTNACTATGACATCTAGGCCCTTTTCAAAATTATTAGGATTAAGAATCCANCCAAAAGGAACTGCAAATGCCATAAAACGAGGATTTGCTTTTCGAGGATCNCTTTGAAAATTTTTTGAAACACCTCGAGTCTGAATCATCTCCACATAAGCATCCTTCAAGCCAGAGTGTTTAACACANCCTGCAAGTATTTTTTTAAGCTCGTCTCTTTCAATTGAACAAGGCATCCTCAGTCTCTTAGTAGATTCGAAGAATCGGTCTATATGCTCATCTAAGCGAAAAAATTGACCTTTCCAGACATGCACAACATCATAAGTAGCATCAGATCTGAGAAACCCCCAGTCAAGGATTGGTATTCGAGCTTCTGAAATATNAATGAACTCTCCATTCATCCATGCAGAGCCTTGAGGAAAAATATCNTCTTTCAAGATTGTTTACTTTGTNCCAAAAATCTTATCTCCAGCATCTCCCAAGCCAGGCAGTATGTAACCATGTTCATTTAGAGATTCATCTATCGCAGCAATAAATAAATCAACATCTGGATGTAATTTTGTCACCCTTTCAAGGCCTTCGGGAGAAGCCACTAAAAATAAGCCTATAATTTTTTTACAACCTTTTTGTTTCAATAAATCAATTGTTGCAAGAACTGTTCCGCCTGTAGCCAACATTGGATCAATAATTAATGAGGTTCTTTGGTCAATATCAGTAATCACTTTATCAAAATAAGCAACGGGGTCTAAAGTTTCCTCATCTCTATATAAGCCGACTACGCTTACTTTTGCATTAGGCACNAGAGTTAAAACGCCATCGAGCATCCCTANCCCTGCTCGAAGAATTGGAACAATTGAGAGCTTTTTTCCAGTTAACATCTGAGTTTTTATTGGCTCTCCTTGCCAACCATTAATNTCTCTACCTTCTAGAGGCAGTTCTCGAGTCGCCTCATAAGTNAANAGACTAGCAACTTCATTAGCAAGCTCACGAAATTGNTTTGTGCTTATTCCTTCTTGGCGAAGTAAAGCAATCTTATGGGCGATTAANGGGTGTTTTATAGCATTGAGCGGCATCTTTATTCCTAAAATATATCTTCNATAAAANCTGATTTTACATGTTATTACNAATTGTAATATTATTCTAAAAACCATAAGACATGAATATGTATGATAATGGTTTTATCAAATAAGTTAATCAAATGAAATTTGGAATCTTAGGAGAAGCAAAAATTGCACGTGAACATGTTGTTCCGGCTATTTTGGCTGCAGGTCATCATGTCACTCATGTTGGAAGGAGAAATCCTGGTCAAAAGCCTTTACCAAATATCTATAAAAATGCTATCGAGACTGATTATGAAGCCCTTATTAATGAGCCATCAATTGATGCAATTTATAACCCACTACCCAACCATCTTCATGTCCCTTATTCAATCAAGGCGCTCCAAGCAGGAAAGCATGTTCTTTGTGAGAAGCCTGTTGCGCTGAACATAGAAGAACTAATAAATCTAGAATCAGCTGCTAAAGAGAGTGGCACTTTTTTCTATGAAGCTTATATGGTTAGAAGCCATCCTCAATGGCATTGGCTTCAAAATCTTGATATCGGAAAATATCAGTCATCTCACTTTATTTTTAGCTACCCCCAACAGCCTGCCGGCAATGTTCGGAATCTTGTTAAATATGGTGGTGGCCCATTATTTGATATTGGTTGTTATGCTATTTTGTCAGGCTGTATGCTCTTCAAGGGTGAGCCCAAAGTACTCTCTGCAGTTGCAATTATGTCTGACGAATATGAGACTGAAAAACAAGTTGATGCAACACTTAGATGGCCAAATGGGGAAACACTTAGCTTTACTGTTTCAGCTAACGCAGCTCTTTATCAAAAGTTTACTGTTCTTGGCTCCAATGGGTGGGCTAAACTAGATGTTCCAGTCAACCCTCCAGAAAAAACAATTGCCTATTGGTCTAATGGAGGCCTCCAAAAAGGAAATATAGTTAAATTTCCAGCGTGTAATCATTACCAGTTGATGGTGGAGGAATTTGTATCTCGTTCAAAATCTGGGTATGACTCAGATTTTTTCTTCTCAAGAATTGTCACTAAAGCGATTAATGATATTCAAAAGATTGCTGGTTTAACAATCTAAAAAATTCATTTAAAATTGAAAAGATTACGAGTCAATATTGTAATATTATTAACGGCACATGGTATCTTATAACGCTATGGAAATAGATACCCCGTTTACAATTGCTGGAAGAACTTTTGACTCAAGACTGCTTGTTGGCTCTGGAAAATATAAAGACTTAGAAGAAACAAAATTAGCTACTGAAAAATCAGGTTCAGAGATAATAACTGTTGCGATCCGAAGAACTAATATTGGACAAAATACCAATGAAGAGAGTCTTCTTGATGTTATTTCACCTGATAAATATACGATTCTTCCAAATACTGCTGGATGCTACAATGCAAAAGATGCCGTCAGAACTTGCCTCTTAGCTCGCGAATTATTGGATGGACATAACCTAGTAAAACTTGAAGTCCTTGGTGATGAAAAAACCCTTTATCCAAATATCGTTGAAACACTGAATGCCGCAAAAACACTAATCAAGGAAAACTTTGATGTGATGGTTTATACCTCTGATGACCCAATTATTGCAAAAGAACTTGAAGACATCGGTTGCTGTGCAATCATGCCTCTTGGCTCTTTAATAGGCTCTGGACAAGGTATTTCCAATCCTTTTAACATTAAATTAATTAAAGAGAACTCTAGTGTCCCAGTTTTAGTTGATGCTGGAATAGGCTGCGCAAGTGATGCAGCTCGAGCGATGGAGCTCGGCTGTGATGGTGTTTTAATGAATTCAGCTATCGCAAATGCAAACGACCCACTTATCATGGCCAGCGCTATGAAGCATGCAATTATTGCTGGTAGGAAGTCATACCTTGCAGGAAGAATGATGAAAAAAGCCTATGCAAGTGCTTCATCACCCATGGAAAATCTTATATAGCAATCTAAGATTACCATCATGAACTTTTCAAAAAAAATAAGTGACCTTGAAAGAAATCACTTAATACGTTCACGAAGAGTTGCAACAAGCGCCCAATCTACAAGAATGGTAATTGATGATAGAGATGTAATCAATTTTTGCTCCAATGACTATTTATCTCTTGCTAGTCATCCCAAGATTAAAGAAGCATTCATTAAAGGAGTTAAAAAATATGGCGCTGGCTCAGGGGCATCTCACCTTGTCAGTGGACACTCAAAGTCGCATAAACTTCTTGAAGAAGCCTTATCAGAATTCACTGGACAAGAGAATGCCTTAATATTTTCATCTGGATATAGTGCAAATCTAGGAATCTTTTCAGCGCTGAGAGACGAAATTAAATGGGCGATNCAAGANAAGTTAAATCATGCATCTTTGATTGATGGTAGCCGGTTAATTGGGCTTCCTACTCAAAGGTACCTTCATAATAACCTTAAATCTCTTAATTCTAAACTTAAAAAACAAACTGGCCCTGGCCTAGTNGTTACAGATAATGTATTTAGTATGGATGGAGATCAAGCAAATATCGCTGGAATTGATAAGATCATAAATAAAACTGATGCTATTTTGATGCAAGATGACGCCCATGGCTTTGGTATTTTTAATCCATTAATACCTAAGGATTCTATCTATATGGCAACCCTTGGAAAAGCTGCAGGAGTAATGGGTGCCTTTGTTNCTGGTAATAATGACTTCATCGAATTCTTAATCCAAAAATCAAGACCTTACACCTATACAACTGCAATTCCACCCGGCGTGTGTCAAGCAATCCTTATGAGTCTAGAGATTATAATAAACGGCGAACAAAAAGAAAAATTACTCAAAAATATAGAATTCTTCAAGACTGTATCTAATCAATTAGGNCTCAATTTTNAAGATTCAAATAGTGCTATTCAGCCACTAATTGTAGGCTCTAGNTNAAAGGCGTTAGAAATTAGTANCNNNTTATTTGATTCAGGNTTTTTTGTGAGTGCAATTCGCCCCCCTACAGTTCCTCCAGATACAGCTAGACTCCGTTTNACGCTATCAGCAAATCATCAATCAGATGAAATAGTATCGCTACTTGAAAAGGTTAANAATGCTATGGCATAAAACAATTGGTGANGGNCCTAGNCTAGTTCTTTTACATGGATGGGCTTTTAATAGTGACATTTTCCTAAGTCTTATTAATAAATATAAAAATAAGTACCGTATAACAGTTATTGACCTGCCTGGACATGGAAGAAGTCCTGATATTGAAGGAGACATTGAAACTTGGTGCAATGAGATAATTAAACTGATACCCAAAAAATCGATTCTTTTAGGATGGTCTTTAGGAGGCCTTCTATCAACCTTTATAGCAAATCAAATTAAAGTCAATGANCTTATTTTAGTTGCCGCGAGCCCTTGTCTTGTAAATAATCTAAATTGGAATTTTGGTATAGAAAGTCAAGCCTTTGACCTTTTTGTAGATAATTTGAAAAACGATAGCACTAAAGCGCTAAAGCGTTTTGTTAGTCTTCAAAGTAAAGATAAATCTCAAATCCAGGAACTTCATCATTCAATTCAAAAATATCCTGCATCCAAAAGTGCTTTAGACATTGGACTAAAAATAATCTTAAATTCTGATTTAAGCGATGCCTATAAAAATATTTCAGTTCCAAAAACATGCATCCTCGGCTCTCTCGATACTCTTGTTCCAGTAAAAATTCAAGATTGGTATGATGAAGCTGGATCAAAAACTTATGTTTTAAGGTCTGGTCACCTTCCATTTTTGGACAGTAACTTCAAAATTTAATTTATATTATCCTAACTGCGAAGTTTCAATTCTATTAGTTATCATGTTTTTGGTATAATTTATTCAATTTCCTCACCAATACAAAAATGAGTGCATTAGTCGGAGTTATTATGGGTTCAAAGTCTGATTGGCCCACAATGAAAAGTGCTGTAGATATGCTAGAAGAGTTCGGCGTTGCCTATGAGGTTAAAGTTGTCTCAGCTCATAGAACCCCTGATCTAATGTTTGAATATGCAGAAACTGCTCAGGACAGAGGCCTTGAAGTCATTATTGCAGGCGCTGGAGGCTCAGCCCACTTGCCTGGAATGGTTGCATCAAAAACAATTGTGCCAGTTCTTGGTGTACCAGTTCAATCAAAGGCATTAAGTGGGCAAGACTCATTATTATCAATTGTTCAAATGCCTGGAGGTATTCCAGTTGGTACTCTTGCTATAGGTGAACCTGGTGCAAAAAATGCAGGGATATTAGCCGCCCAAATTGTTGGAAACCACAACGAGAAAGTTAGACAAAAGGTTGCTAAATTTCGTTCAGAACAAACCCAAAGTGTTTTAAATAACCCTAATCCTGATAATTAACTTATGAAAATTGGTGTTCTTGGTGCTGGTCAATTAGGAAGAATGCTTGCACTATCAGCCTACCCTTTGGGGCATCAAATGAGGTTTTTAGCTTTATCAGAGGAAGATCCTTCTTCGCTTCTTGGAAAAACATATATCCATAATGATTCCGATGTGATCAAATTATTTTCTGATGACTCTGATGTAGTGACATATGAAAGCGAAAATACTGATGTATCTATTGTTAAGAATGTTAGCAAAAAATCAAATGTTTATCCAAGTGAAAGGTCTTTACACNTAACTCAGCATCGTGGNAGGGAAAAGGAGTTACTTTCTCAATTAAACATTCCTNNCGCNCCGTTTGAAATGGTCAACAGTTTATCTGACCTCAATAGTGCTATTAAACATATAGGGCTTCCTGCAATTTTAAAAACTGCTAAAGATGGATACGATGGAAAAGGTCAATTTCATATCAAGTCTGAATCTCAAATCGATGAAGCCTGGAGACATATGTCTGGCGTTGAATCAATTCTGGAAGGTTTTGTTAAATTCAAACGAGAACTCTCTTTAATTGCTGTTCGAGGATTAAATGGTAGCCTTAAATATTATCCACTGGTAGAAAATACACATCATGAGGGTATATTAAGATTAACGGTTGCCCCAGCGCAAAATATATCAAAGTCGCTTCAAAAAAAAGCAGAGGGGTATATGTATTCTTTAATTAATGAAATTGATCATGTTGGCGTACTAACCATTGAACTTTTTGATTCCAAAGATGAGCTAATTGTTAATGAGATTGCACCAAGGGTTCACAATTCAGGTCACTGGACAATTGAAGGAGCACACACATCGCAATTTGAAAACCATATCAGAGCCATTACTAATACTCCTCTTGGAGAAACATCCATTAAAAATCAATTTAATGCAATGATTAATATTATTGGAGAACATGGGCCAACTCAAAAGGTGCTTGAGACTAAAAATGCTCATTTGCATTTATATGACAAAGAAGAACGTAAGGACAGAAAATTGGGTCATATTACGATAACCTCTAGTTCTCTTGAACAATTAAATCAATCTATTGATACCTTGAAGGAGTTTCTACCTTAGTCTTCATTTAAATTAAGAAGACTCCCGTTTCGTCTAAGCTCTTCATTATAAAACTGCTCAGCTATCTTTTCTTCATAATGATAGGCTGATAGCTCACTAACCTCAACTCCTGACAAAAATTGGCGTACATGTATGAACTCATGGCACATTGTAATAATAAATTTTTTATGATTTAATGACTCTTCAATTTCTATAAAAAATTTACCCTCACCCTCATAATCCGTCCACGCCAGAGCACCTTCAACTTTGTGAATAGTTAGATCTATATTTGGAATATTATTTTTTTTAAATAACCCGTTACAACAAAAACTGAATAACTGTCTTGAAAGCTCTATTTGCTCTTTATTACCGCCCTGAATATAAAGCATCTTTTAGAAAACTCATATTGTTAATTAAAAATGTTTATCTAAATATTTAATAATATCATTTGACTCATAAAGCCAATTAACCTCTCCAGCATAGTCAATCTTAAGACATGGAACCTGAATTTTTCCACCACTTGATTCAAGCTCTTTTCTGTAATCACCTTTTTGAGCATTTCGGGTCTCAACTTTAAGATTTAAGCGCTTAATTGCTCGACGCGTCTTAATACAAAAGGGGCATGCATAAAATTCATAGAGTTTAAGAGACTCAGTTTTTTGATCAACTTGAAGCTGATCTTCATAACTTCTCTTAATGATTGATGGTCTAAATACCCAGTCAATGAAAATCAGCAGCCTTCCTGAACCCTCTCGAAGTAATTTTAGAAAAANTTTCATAAATTTTGCTTGTATGCGATTAAAGTATTTTCAAGAAGCGTTGCAATCGTCATTGGGCCTACACCTCCAGGTACAGGAGTTATGCCTCCAGCAATATCTTTAATTGCATCAAAATCTACATCTCCAACNAGTGAACCATCTTCTAGTCGATTAATGCCCACATCAATTACGATAGCGCCCTCTTTAATCCAGTCACCTTTGACCATTTGAGGTATTCCAACACCGACAACAACAATATCTGCTTGTCTTACTTTTTCAGCAACATCTTTTGTTCGACTATTGCATATTGTGACAGTACCTCTTGCATTTAAAAGCTCCATTGCCATAGGNCTTCCAACAATATTTGAAGCACCAATAACCACACAATTCTTCCCTTCAACTTTACAATTAATTGATTCCANCATTGTCATCACCCCTTTTGGCGTACAGGGTCTTAAGTGAGATTTATTCTGCATTAATTTTCCAATATTTTCACTATGGAAACCATCAACATCTTTATAGGGAGAAATATGCTCAATGACTTTGTTAGCATCAATATGACTTGGCAAAGGAAGCTGCACAAGAATTCCATCAATATGCGGATTATTGTTAAGGCGCTCTACTTCCTCTAGTAATTGCTCTTCTGTTGTGTTTTCTGACTTTATGATNTTATCTGAAAAGAATCCTGCCTTTTTACAGGCTAGCTCTTTATTTCTTACATATACAGCTGAAGCTGGATCCTCACCAACTAGTATGACTGCAAGTCCAGGCGGGCGCTCAAGAGTTTTGACCTCATCAGTAATCTTTAACCGTAAGTTTTCTGCAATCTTTTTACCATCAATAATATTCATTTTTTTAATTCCTTTTTAACTTTTATTAAATCACTTTCTGTATCAACACCATAACCTGTTGAAGCACATGAAGTCTCAACATGTATATCAAATCCGTGCGTCAAGAAAGTAAGTTGCTCNAATTTTTCAGCCATTTCNAGGCTTGATATAGCCATATTAGTGTANTCTTTCAAAAAATTTACTCGATAGGCGTATAAACCGATATGCCTAAAACACAAATCTAAATTAATCTTTGTACTATCCCTAAAAGCAGGTATCGGCGATCTTGAGAAATACATTGCTTTGCCGCGCGAATTATATACAACTTTCACACAATTCTCGTCAAAGTATGCCTCTTCGGTATCAATTTTTTCACACAGTGTGGCAACACTCATACCCGAACTACTGAGATTAGAGGCCACTTGATTGATTGCACTTGGACTCATCATTGGTTCATCACCTTGCAAATTAACTACCACATCATTATCTTGAAAATTCAAAACCGACACGACCTCAGATAACCTAGAAGTGCCTGAAGTATGACTATCATTCGTCATACAAACTTCTGCGCCAAAATCTTCTGCAATAGTTTTAATTCTCACATCATCAGTTGCGATGATGACTCGACTTGCATCACTCTTGACTGCATTCGAATAGGTATGCTCAATAAGTGTTTTTCCATTGATATCTTTTAATAGCTTTGCCGGCAATCGACTTGAGGCATATCTAGCAGGAATAATAACGGAGAAATCCATTATTTTTTAGAGTCAATTTTTCTGGCTTCTTCTACAAGAAGTATTGGAATGCCATCAATAATTGGATAAGCTAATCCACTTTTATCGCATATTAGCTCTTCACCCACAAACTTTAAAGGCGCTTTGCTCTGGGGACAAACCAACATNTTTAACAAATCATTATCAATCAAAATTTAGACTCCAATTGCTGATAAAAATTAGAATTAATTTTTGCACTTACAGACAAATACCACATTTGATTGGTTGCAAATTGAGTACATTTTACACAATCCTTTGAAGTCATTATGATTGGATGATTTTCATTAAAAATCAAATCCTTTTCTGTAAATGCATAATGGTCTGGAAAAGGTTTAGTAATTAATTTGACTCCATTGTNTTTAAGTATAGAAAAGAAATTATCTGGCTTACNAATTCCGGCGACTGCGTAACATTTTTTGCCTTTGAAATGATCAAGGCCCTTAACTTCCTTGGTAAGTAGGTTTATATATTCATGCGGTTCAATTTCACTCGAAATCTCACCCTCTACATTAGAGCCATTATTAATTATGAAATCAACTGATTTCAGCCTACTTTTAGCTTCTCTAAGAGGCCCAGCTGGAAGGAGNAAGCCATTACCTAAGCGACTATGCCCATCAATAACAGCAATTTCAATATCACGACCCATAGAGTAGTGCTGAAGGCCATCATCACTAACAATAATATCCAATGAATACTTCTTAATTAAAAACTCAATTGCTTTAGTTCTTTTTTTTGCTACTGCAACTGGCACTTTAGTCTGCTGCTTAATCAATAAAGGCTCATCTCCACATTCTATTGGATCNCTAGACAAAGTAACTTCTAAANATTCTTGTGNATATTCACCACCATAGCCTCTTGAGACCACCCCTACTTTTTTATTCTGAGACTTTAAATAATTGACAATTGAAATGACAATTGGTGTTTTACCTGTTCCGCCTACTGTTATATTACCCACTACTATGACTGGCAAAGATGAATCATTGACTTTCAGAATTCTGAACCTATAAAGCCATAAACGTATGTATGACAAAATAAAAAAAANAGCAGAAAAAGGCAGTAGTATAAAGTTAACCAAGCCAAACTTATTATGGTTTATAAAACTTTGATTACTTAACATTTGATAACTTTAATTACCTTTAAAACATTTATTATGACAAAATATTCCGANCATGAGTGTTGAATTTCATATTTCTAACAAATATTTGCGATCAAGCAGAAAAAANGGCTTTGTTTCTTTTATTTCTGGNGTTTCAATGGTNGGNCTNATNTTAGCTGTNATGTCNTTAATTACNGTNNTGTCTNTNATGAATGGNTTCCATGAAGAATTAACCAACAGGGTNTTAAATACGATNTCTCATTCTTANATTACAGGCTCAGATGATACTCTTGAAAATTGGGNTGANCTCCAAAAAAAGATNGACTCTCAGGATAGNGTTTTAGCNTCCTCTCCCTNTGTAGAAGATTTTGCTNTAATGACCTCAAAAAGTGCTTCACAAGGTGTNAGNATNAGAGGNATACTTATNGATNAAGAANCNTCCACCTCNGCTNTNCTNGATGACATTAAATATGGCTCNCTTAGTTTAAATGAAGACGAGTCCTCAGTTTTNNTGGGTGTTGGNTTAGCAACNCTNATGGGAACTGGTATTGGTGATCAGATTACTCTCATTGCACCAGCAAGGAACTCAATTGGAGCTCTTGTTCCCATATCTCAATCTTTTAGCGTTAGTGGTATTTTTAATGCTGGATTAAATGACTACAATAATGGTTTAGCATTTATTCATCTTTTTGACGCTCAAGATCTTTTTGGTTTGGGAAATAAAGTTTCAGGAATACGCCTCAAGGTAAATGATTTATTTGAGGCAAATGTAATTACTGATAATGTTGTTGATTCTCTAGGAAATGGTTATTACGGCGTTGACTGGATGCAGCAACAAAAACACTTTATTAGAGCATTAAACCTTGAAAAGCAAATGATTGCGATTATTCTCTCTCTGATAATTGCAGTAGCAGCATTTAATATTGTCTCTATGATGGTTATGGTTGTAACCGATAAAAAATCTGATATAGCGATTCTTAGAACTATTGGAATGACGCCAAAACGAATTGTAAAAATATTTTTTTATCAAGGCATAAGCATTGGACTTATTGGAATTACAATTGGAACTGCTCTTGGATTACTCTTAGCACTAAATATTGAATCAGTTATTTCTGGAATCGAGAACATAATTGGATTTCAATTTTTTCCTAAAGATGTCTTTTATATCAATCGTTTTCCATCCAAAATTCTACTTAGTGACGTCTTGAGTATAGTTTTTGGTGCATTTATATTAGTTATTCTTGCGTCAATCTATCCTGCTAAACGAGCTGGAAAAGTAAATATTTCTGAGGTGCTAAGACATGAGTAATATAATTGAATGTCGATCTTTATGCTTCTCGTATTCAGAAGGTGAAAGTAAAACCTCAGTATTAGATAACTTAAATTTTGAAATTAAACCGGGTGAGAAAGTAGCAATTATTGGTCAATCAGGATGTGGCAAATCAACTCTACTTAATTTGATTGCTGGCCTTGATAATCCTTCAGAGGGTGAGGTATTTATCAATAGCTCAAATATAGCAAAGCTTAATGAACAAGATAGAACAGAGTTGCGCTCTAAATACCTAGGTTTTGTTTATCAATTTCATCATTTGCTGAATGATTTTTCGTCGCTCTATAACGTTTCTCTGCCTCTATTAATTAAAAATAATAATAAAAATGAAGCGCTTGTAAAAGCTACCAATATTTTAAAAAAAGTTGGACTTGAAAATCGCTTAAATCATAAACCTTCCGAGTTATCTGGTGGAGAAAGACAAAGAGTTGCAATTGCAAGAGCTATGATTTCAGAACCTACATGTCTCTTAGCAGACGAGCCTACAGGAAATCTAGATGCAAATAATGCTCAAGACATTCTAGATTTAATCATTGAGCTTAATGAAAATAAAAGAACTGCACTTCTAATAGTCACACATGATTTATCCATTGCAAATAAGATGGATAGAAAGTTTGAATTGATTAATAAAGCTCTTAATGAAATCTAAGCGAATAATTAAACTAGCCTAAGAACTGAATCATAATTCCAGCCGCAATTGCAGAGCCAATTACGCCTGCAACATTTGGTCCCATTGCATGCATAAGTAAAAAATTATTTGAATCAGATTCAAGACCAACTTTGTTTGAAACTCTTGCAGCCATTGGAACTGCTGACACTCCTGCTGATCCAATTAAAGGGTTAATTTTATTTTTGCTAAATATATTCATTAGTTTTGCCATTAAAAGACCGCACATTGTACCAATCGAGAAAGCGACCAATCCCAATAATAAAATACCCAATGTATCTAATTGTAGAAACTTATCTGCCATCAGTTTAGAGCCAACAGCAAGACCTAAAAATATAGTGACAATATTTATCAACGCATTCTGAGTTGTATCACTAAGACGATCAACAACGCCAGACTCTTTCATTAAATTACCAAAAGCAAACATTCCCAAAAGTGGAGCAGCAGCTGGCAAGAGAAGAGCGACTAGTAATAACAATATAACTGGAAAAACAATTTTTTCAGCCTTTGAAACATCTCGTAGTTGAACCATTTTAATCTTTCTTTCTTTTTCATTTGTAAACGCCCTCATAATTGGCGGTTGAATTAATGGTACGAGCGCCATATAAGAATAAGATGCCACAGCAATTGCTCCAAGAAGTTCTGGTGCGAGTATCGATGCCACATAAATTGAAGTAGGGCCATCTGCACCACCAATAATTCCAATTGCAGCGGCTTGTTTCAAGTTAAAGTCAAATATACCAATTATTGAAAGTCCTACAGCTCCTAATAAAGTCGCAAAGATGCCGAACTGAGCAGCAGCGCCGAGGAGTAATGTTTTTGGGTTTGCAAGGAGTGGGCCAAAATCTGTCATTGCACCAACGCCCATAAAAATAATAAGTGGGAAAGCACCTGACTCAATACCAATCATGTAAAAAAGATGCAATATGCCGCCATCAACTGCTAAATTTGCCCCTGGGATATTACTGAGAAGAGCGCCAAACCCAATAGGCAATAGCAGAAGTGGTTCAAACTTTTTCACAATGGCTAAGTAAATCAACAAGATTCCAACTAGAAGCATCAAGCCCTGCCCCCAGCTCATCTGATAAAGGCCTGTATTAACCCAAAGAAGACTTAACTGATCCATGACTACCCTAAAGAAAGAAGGAGTTGACCAACAGTTACTGAATCGCCCTCTTTGACGTCAACACTCACAACAACACCAGAACGAGTTGCTTTGATTTCAGTTTCCATCTTCATAGCTTCTAATACAATTAGGGTGTCGCCCTCTTTTACACTTTGGTTAGGACTCACTAGCGTTTTCCAAATCGTGCCAGATAATGGAGCAGAGATATCTTCTTTTCCATTTGATAAAGGTGCGCTAGATTCCTCTTGTGACTCTTTATTGTCCTCTATAGCCTTGCCTGAAGGTGAAGACATTGTTGTAATAGTTCCACCCGCTGATACGCTTACAGTGTATGACTGTCCTTTAAATGAAACAGTGTAGACACCGTCGTCTTTTGGCTTGTCAGTTTCTGCTTTAGGAACTGGCTCAAAAAAATCAGGATTATCCCTATTTTCTAAAAACTTTATGCCTACTTGCGGGAAAAGAGCATAAGTCATTAAATCATCAATTTTCTGGTCTGCAAGTCTGATGCCTTTCTCTGCAACAATTTTATCAAACTCAGATTCTAGAATGTCTAACTCTGGCTCAATATTATCTGCAGGTCGGCATGTAATAACCTCAGAACCATCTAATACTCTATCTTGTAATTCTTTATTAACAGGTGCCGGTGCAGCACCATACTCCCCTTTTAAAATTCCAGCCGCCTCTTTAGTAATAGTTTTATATCTCTCACCAGTCAAAACATTCAACACTGACTGTGTTCCAACAATTTGAGAGGTTGGTGTCACTAATGGAATATACCCAAGGTCTTTTCTAACGCGAGGAATTTCTAATAGAACTTCGTCCATTTTATCAATTGCGTTCTGCTCTTTTAGCTGACCTTCCATATTGGTAAGCATTCCACCAGGAACTTGAGATGTAAGTATTCTTGAATCTACGCCCTTAAGAGATCCTTCAAACTTAGAATATTTAGATCTAATTGGTTTAAAGTACTGATCAATCTCCTCAAGTTTATTTAGATCTAAACCAGTTTTTCTTGGGCTTGCCTCTAAAATAGAAACTACAGAATTTGTAGCAGAGTGACTATATGTCATACTCATTGAACCGATACATGTATCGACACGATCAATCCCAGCCTCAACTGCCTTAACAATACATGCAGTAGAGAGGCCAGTAGTCGCATGCGCATGAAGCTGTATAGGTATATCAATTGCTTTTTTTAATTTTTTAACAAGGTCATAAGCAACATAGGGTTGAAGTAACCCGGCCATATCTTTAATGCACAAAGAATGGGCACCCATATCTTCAATTTCTTTTGCCATGTCAATCCAAATATCAGTGGTATGAACTGGACTGACTGTATAAGATATTGTTCCCTGTGCATGTTGGCCTGCCTTAACTGTTTGATCAATGGCAGTCTTAAGGTTGCGAGTATCATTCATCGCATCAAATATCCTTAAAACTCCAACCCCGTTTTCAGCACAACGATCAACAAATTTTCTAACTACATCATCACTGTAGTGCCTGTATCCAAGCAAATTTTGAGCTCTCAGTAGCATCTGTTGTGGAGTATTTGGCATTACTTTTTTGATCTCTCGAATTCTCTCCCATGGGTCTTCTCCAAGAAAGCGAATACAGGCATCAAATGTTGCGCCGCCCCATGACTCCATAGACCAGTAGCCAATTTGGTCTAATTTTTCAGCGATGGGAAGCATGTCATCAATTCGCATTCGTGTTGCAAAAAGTGATTGGTGTCCATCTCTCAAGACTAACTCTGTTATTTGAACGGGTTTATTATTTTCTTTATTAGACATAGTTTATCTCTGTAAATGCATTTTTATAGCTGCCTCAACGATTGCCCTTGTTTTTTCATCAATTTCAACTGATGGGTCAGTAATAGTTGATGGAGCATCACTAATTGCAGGTTGGATCTTCATAACAAGAAGGGACATCAGATTTGTAACAACAACCATCAAAGCTAAAAATACAAAAACAAATCCCATACCAAACATGGTCAAATTTATTGCGTCATTTAGAAGATTGTTATCCATCGTAATAATTTCCTAATTAATCAGTCATGTAATTCAGAATTACACATCAACTCTTAATGGTACCAGTGGACGGGCTCGAACCGTCACTCCCGCGAAGGAACCGGATTTTGAATCCGGCGTGTCTACCAATTCCACCACACTGGCTAGCTAAGGTTTTTTATTTATGTCTGAAAGTAATCCTACCCTTAGTCAAATCATAAGGAGTCATTTCTACTGTTACCTTATCGCCAGGCAATATGCGTATATAGTGTTTACGAATCTTTCCAGAAATATGGGCAAGAACGCTATGGCCATTTTCTAACTCAACTTTAAATGTTGTATTCGGTAACTTTTCCTTTACGACACCCTCTAACTCAATGTAATCACTTTTTGACATATTTATATTAATTTAAAAACCAAATAATATTATACCTAATTACCTTTTTGACGCCAATTGTAATATTGTTTTCAGATATTTGCTTATAAAAAAATTCACACTGAATTGAAGTGTTTTATAAACACAAAAATTTTATTAAATAAAAAAAATTTAATTAAAAAATAATCTATAGCAAAATATTTTTTAATAGTTAGTTTTTTTAGTATTTAACTCTATATTTTCTATATAAAAAAAATAATATCTAATATTTACTATAATTCTCAAAGTAAATATCAGATGTCTAAAATTCTGAACCTGCCAAGGGGCGTTGCATTGAGAGTTTACTCAATCAGGCTTGGCAATCGAAAACGACGCTCATTTTTTTCAACTTAACGGGAAATTAAATGAGCAACTCTCCTAAAAAAAATAATGACTTTCAAATAGCTAATCTAAAACTTAGCGGCTTAATTAATAACTATAAATTAGCTAATACAAATTTAGCGAGCATAGGTGAAAAAAAATGAGTATAAAAATGAAAAACCTATTAACTCATTTACAGCACCCAAATTCAACAAAAGATTATCAGGTAGAAGATGAGCCAGATGCTATTAAAATTTCAGAATATTGGGGTAGAAGAATTGATCAAAACCAAAAACCAAAAATCAGCTTTGAATTATTTCCACCAAAGTCAGATTCTGCAAATAAATTATTAAAGAAAACTCACCAGAAGTTAAGTGAAATAAATCCTGATTATTTTTCTGTTACATTTGGCGCACTTGGCTCATCTCAAAATGATACATTTGATACTGTAGCAGATCTGTCTGAAGACACTAAAATTCCAATAATTCCGCATCTTACTTGCGTAGGTACAGACAAAAAACAAGTTACTGATTTACTTGATGAATATATTGCTCAAGGAGTCAGTCAGATTATGGTCCTAAAGGGAGACTACCCCAAAACAATAATTAAGAAAGGAGATTTTAATTATGCTAATGAAATGGTTGAATTCATTAAAGAAAACTATCTTGATATAAATATCCTGGTAGCCGCATATCCCGAGAAGCACCCACATTCAAATTGTATCAGTACAGATATTGATTTTTTTGTAAATAAAGTGAATGCAGGAGCAGATAAAGCTGTTACTCAATATTTTTATAATATTGATGCTTATTTACATTTTATAGAAGAAGTGCAAAAACGTAATATTGACATTCCAATTACGCCGGGCATCATGCCAATAACAAACTACGACCAGTTAATCTATTTTTCAAAAACATGTGGCGCTGAAATTCCTGCTTGGATACTAAATAAACTCAAACTTTATAAGAATGACCTCAATAGTTTAAAAGAGTTTGGGGAGGATGTAGTTAGTGAAATGTGTTTAAAACTTAAGGATAATGGTGTATCAAGCTTTCATTTTTATTGCTTAAACAAAGCTGAACCAACTTTATCAATCGTAAAAAAAATTACTTAAGAATTAAAGATTAGTGGAAATGTCTCTTTGAGTGGACCCAGCCCTGAAGTTTTTGAAAATCTGTTTTCTTTTCTGGCTGGACAATTTTTTCGAGCTCGATCAGTCTTTCATTGAGCTCATTAAAAGCATTTGAATAGTGTTTACTTTTGATAGATTCTTGATATAACTTAGATTTAAGAGTGGCTATTACAGAAACTAAATCTTGATCATTTCTGACATCTGTTTCCTCGGCACCTCTTTTTAACTTAACCTGGGTTTCTTGAAATCGTTTTAAATGCTGCGTAGCTTCAGAATCAATTCTCAAATGAGATTCATCAAAAGCTAGATTACTTGGATTAAAAGGAGTGATTCTTTCGGAAATATTTAAATCTTGAAGGGAGCCACGAGTTGTCGGTTGTTGAACGGTGAAGCCACTAACTCCTAGTAAACGCGCCACCCATGAAATTCCAAATCTAATCACTTGAACTCCTGATATAGTTTGGTATATGTTACCCAAACAATTTATATTTGTGCATTTTTTTATAACTTTTTATTTAATAATATATCAACAAAATCTTCATCAGAAGGATTTTGAGTGGCCTCAATTTTTTTAAACCCTAGCTTTTCAGCTTTGGATTTAATTCGTTCACTAAAAACAATAATTTTTCTTACCTTTAAAATTTCATAGTAGTCTGGAGAAACAGAGTTTACAAGTCGTATGATATTAAGAAGGCTTTCATTACTAGTCACCATTAATATTCCATCAGGTTCGTTCAAAAATGACATTAATGATTCATTATGAATTTTTGTCAATTCACAGGGGGTTCTTTCATAAACCTCTAGATAATCTACTTGATTAGATGAACTCAAATAATTTTTTAAAGTTTCTGACCCGCCTTTTCCTCTAACAATTAATATTTTTTTATTAGACAACTCTGAACATTCTTTCATTTTTAAAAGCTCTAGACTTGAAGCATTAGTCTTTGGAAAACAGTCAACTACAACATGTTTCTTAAATAATTGATTTGCTGTTACGGGACCAACTGCAAATACTTTAAAAGAGTCGATAAATAAATTACCAAAGTACTCCTCTGCATAATTAACTGCATTAACACTTATAAAAATAATAACGTCATATTTTTCAGCTGGTGCTTTATTGTTAAGTTTGTTGATCTCAAAAGCAGGAAAAAGAGCGTAATCAAAATTATTTTTATTTAAAAGTGACTCTAAGTTTTTAGTTTGAGAAACGGGTCTAGTAATAAGTATCATTCAATTATTATAGATATATGACTTTAAAAATTTAGTATTTATCAACATTGTCTTAAAGTATTAGATAATGAAAAAAACTTGTTTATTAAAATCAAACTACGATGACTTTATAATAAGCTTTAAATTATTTTTAACATTAATATGTTTATATCAATCGTATCACTTTTAATTGGCTTTGGTTTACTTGTTTGGAGTGCAGATGCATTTACAAATAATGGCGCTAAAATTGCTAGAATATTTAACATTTCACCACTGATTATTGGTTTACTTATTTTTGGTTTTGGAACTTCAGCGCCTGAAATGCTAGTCTCTGGACTTGCCGCTTATGACGGACACCCTGAATTAAGTATTGGCAACGCATTTGGCTCCAACATTTTTAATATTGGCTTAGTGCTCGCAGTAGCGGCAATTATTCATCCAGTACTTGTAGAGAAAAATGTTTTAAAAAAAGAATGGCTATTTCTGTTCTTTTCAACTTTAGTCGTGGGTTTTTTGCTAATGGATGGCTTCTTAAGTTTTATCGATGGACTCATTCTTTTAATATTACTGTTGCTATTTTTATACTACGTATTCAATGAGTCAAAAAAAGGAAATAATCTTGAAGAAGAAGCCTCTGAAGGCATAAATGAAAATCAGGCAAAAGGTAAAACTTGGCTTCTTCTAATAATATCGTTAGTGATATTAGTATCAAGTGCAAGACTTGTCGTTTGGGGCGGCACAAATCTTGCGTTAGCTTTTGGAGTGAGTGATTTAATTATAGGTCTAACAGTTGTTGCATTAGGCACAAGCTTACCAGAACTAGCAGTTGCTATCAGTAGTGCAGTAAAAAAACAGCACCAAATGATTATTGGTAATATTATTGGCTCAAATTTATTTAATTCATTGGGTGTGTTAGCAATTCCAGGGTTAATTCTACCTTTTCAAATCCCTTCAGAAGTAATGACTAGGGACTATATTTATATGTTCATCTTAACTTTGTTGATACTTGTTTTCTCTCTTAAGTTAAGAATTAACCGACTTGGAGGTTTGATTTTACTCATGATTCTAGCCAGTTATTTATACCAATTAGTTTGGATTTAATATTAAAAAACCTCGATGACACAAAGGAGCTTGGTGAGAAACTTGCCCAGTGTTGCTCTAAGCTTCAATGCCCCTGTGTAATATATTTGATCGGTGATCTGGGTGCAGGAAAAACCACTTTAGCTCAAAACTTTATTAAGTACTTTGGATTCGTCAGGGTAAAAAGCCCGACCTATACTCTGGTTGAAACTTATCAAAATGAAAATATTGATATTCATCACTTTGATTGTTACCGATTGACGGACCCAGAAGAATTAGAGTATATCGGAATACGTGAATATCTTAAGCCTAAGAGTCTTCAGTTAATTGAATGGCCAGAGTTAGGAAAAGGTGCGCTAGAAAAAGCAGATATTTCAATCAAACTAAGTGGTAATGGAGAGACAAGAAAGGTCAAAATAACATTTCAAACTGATTTAGGAAAATCTATTAAAGAATGCGCTGTTGGATAAGTATTTTTTTTGCTATTTTTACTACATTCTCATTCGCAGAAGATAAAACCACGCTTTATGATTTTAGGTATTGGTCTGCTCCAGACCATACTCGAATCGTCATTGATAAAGAAGAGGACACTCTTTTTAATATAAAAAGTTTTGATGATTACGTCGTTATCAGCTTTGATGACGCAGAAGTCTTATCTGAAACTTTTTCTAATATCTTTTTTAGGGATGGTCGTATACAGAAAGTCAGAATCAAACGTGACAAAGAGACTATTAAATTAATTGTTCATATTAATAATAAATTTACCACTAAACATTTCACCTTAAAGCCAAATGCAAAATACAAATTCCACCGATTGGTAGTAGACATAGTCGATTTAGAACTCAAATCAACAACTAAAATTACTAAGCCTATAGCAGTCAAACCTGATAAAAATCAAAAAATTATTTTAGTTGATGCGGGTCATGGCGGTGAAGATTCAGGAGCAATCGGAAAAAATAAATCTAAAGAGAAAGATGTTAACCTTGCTATTGCTAAAAAACTGGTATCAATAATCAATAAAAATAAGGATTTGAAAGCAGTATTGACAAGAAGTGGTGATTATTATGTTCCACTAACTAAAAGAATAACAATTGCCCAAAAAGAAAGAGCAACTATGTTTATTTCTATTCATGCGGATGCTGTTGAAAGCTCTGTTGCTAAAGGTGCCTCTGTTTATACCTTGAGTGAAAAAGGGAATAAAAGTAAATTAGCAAAGCAGCTGGAGTCATCTCAAAACGTAGTAGACCAGTTTGGTGGAGTCGAATCAGTCATTGATAGCGATCAATTTCTTAAAAATATTTTGACCGATTTTTCAAGAAAGGATCGCGACATGCAATCATTTAAACTTGCAAATGAAATAATAAATCAACTTGAAAAAATTGGCCCTATTCATAAAAAAGTTCCTCAGAAAGCTAACTTTGTTGTACTTAAGTCCCCTTCTATTCCATCTGTATTGGTCGAGACTGCCTTTATATCTAACCCTACTCAAGAAAAGCGACTAACCAACCGCAAGCAGCAAACTAAAATTGCACAGTCAATTTATCAAGGTATTTTGAAATACTACAGTAATTTATAAAAATCTAGACTTCATCATCTGAACTTTCTTTTAAGACAATAGCGTCACTAACCAGCTGATGAACGCTCACAATCATGTATGGGTCAAAGTCATAGTTAGGAAGTACCTTCGAAAACTGTGATTTACAGATAGCACAGATTGCAGCAAGTGTATTAACACCGCTCTCTTGCTCCGTTTTTTTCAAGGCATGCATTCTGGGCTTCGCCCCTTTTATTCTTAGGTCTATAAGATCATCAGTCAGAAGACCTCCGCCGCCGCCACAACAAAAAGTTGAAGATTTGATAGTATTCTTAGGCATCTCTACAAAATTATCACATGCTGCCTTAATGACTTCTCTTGGCAATATAAATTGACCATTTTTAATATCACCCATATTACTTCCACGAGCCACATTACAGGAATCATGAAAGGTGACTATACGATGATCATTTTTTGATTTATCAAAGGATAGTTGGTTATTTTGAATTAAGTCATAAGTAAACTCAATCATGTGTTGAGGCTGTGGATAATTACTATCAAGTTGCTTTTGAAGTCTTAATGAGTACTCGTCACTTCCCCCACTCCCAATACCGGTAAGGGTGTTCCAAAAGCTATAGGCAACACGCCATGCATGTCCACACTCTCCAACTATTACGCGTCTTACATTTAAATCAATCGCTGCTTTACGAATCCTTAAAGCGCCTTGCCTCATTACATCATAATTCCCAATAAACATACCAAAGTTTGCAGCCTCTGAAGCGTACGAACTTAATGTCCAGGTCACACCACTCTCGTGAAATACCTTGGCATAACCAATAAGTCCATCGATATGAGGCTCAGCAAAGAAATCTGCTGAAGGGGTGACCATTAAAACTTCAGAATCTTTAACATCTAAGGGAAGTTTAACATCTACTCCAGTCTCGTCTTTTATCTCATCCTCAAGATCTTCCAGGGTGTCTTTTAAAGCTGGCTCAGGCATTCCAAGATTATTTCCTATCTTTTTAACTTTTCCTAAAATTTGATTAGGGTATTTTTGACCAACTCCAATAACATTCATAACTTCACGAGCGGCCATAGAAATTTCAGCAGTGTCTATTCCATAAGGACAGTAGACGGCACATCTTCGACACTGTGAACATTGATGAAAGTAGTTGTACCAGTCATCAAGCATATTTTCATCAAGATCTTTAGCACCAACTAACCTTGGAAAATACTTACCCGCAAATGTAAAATGCCTTCTATAGACACTTCGAAAAAGATCTTGCCTGGCAACAGGCATATTTTTTGGATCTGCAGTCCCTAGGTAATAGTGACACTTGTCTGTGCAAGCCCCACACTTCACACAGGCATCTAAAAAGACTTGGACTGATCGATATTTAGACTTAGTTTCAGCCATTTTATCAATTGCCACTTGTTGCCAATTGTCTACCTTTTCTCCAGGAAAACCCAAGCTATTCTGAATGTCTTCACTTGCCTTAAATGGCCCATTACCTGCCATTGCGTTTTTCTTAATAGCTGGTACCTCAAGGTATGTGGGGAGCTTTATTGGATTATCGTTAGCCATAATCAATATTTCTCATTATCATTATTTTCTAAATCTATTTTTGAGCCCTCTTCCTTATTTAACGCCCAATCTGATATGTGTCTTTTTTTCCGAGCATTATCCACCTGATTGAATGTGGGTGAAAAAAATATTCCTGGGGCATGAAGCAATTTAGATATAGGGAAAATTGCGATGAGAAAAAAGACAGGAAAAATATGTGCCAAAAAAATCACTTCTTTTGGCAGCTCAGACCACTGAAAAGTAATTAAACCACTTGCAAAATTGGTTACTAATAGCATATTTGGATGGTTATTACCAAAAGTCATTAACATCCCAGTAGAGGCAATAAAGATTAAAAGTAAAAGCATGAGGTAGTCAGAAGGAGAGGAAATATACCTGACCCTGTCAACAAATATCCTTCGAATCAATAAACCAACCAGGCCAAAAAAGAGCAGGTATGACGAATATTTAAGCACTTCAGTTTTATAAAGTATCAGAGGAACCTCACCCGGCCAAAAATAGGGTAAATGGCGAAAAAAAAGAAGGGCAAGTGCTAGGTGAAAGCTCCATCCAAAAAGCCAAGTCCATTTGCTTGATTTGTAAAGACTTGAAAATAAAAAAATCTCTCTAAAGTATCTTATTAAGACTCCAGATGTATTTAAAGAAGCTGGTGCAATTGGTATTTTAAGAGGGGCAGGAGTATTCCAATACTGAACTAACTTATAAGAAACTCCTATTATAAAAATAAGTACAGAGATGTAAAAAAAGAATGTAAAAAAAATACTTATCAACGACATATGACTTTACCTCTTATGCAAAATTGGAAGTCGCTGCCACTTATAGCCGCCAAGTTTTACTCAAACGCAGCCAGTTGGTTTTGGCAGACCGGCGAATCGACAACCTTGTTTTGCGGGACCATATGGAAAAAGTGAGTATAGGTAACGTGAATTACCTTTATCATTTCCCAGTTTTTTTGCAATAGCTTTGGTAAGAACTCTAACAGCAGGAGCAAATTCATACTCCTTATAATACTCCTGAAGAAAATTAATAACCTCCCAGTGCTCTAGTGAGAGCTCTATACCGTCCTCTTCTGACATAGATTTCGCTATCTCAGGTGTCCAGTCTGACTCCTTAAGCAAATAACCTTCTTCGTCTACTTCAGCACCTAATATTTCAGCCATAACTACTCTTGAACCTTTAAGAATTTAAAAGAAAATCATTTACACTATTTGCGACGCCACGACCTTCATTAATTGCCCATACAACCAGGGATTGGCCTCTTCGACAATCTCCCGCAGAAAAAATCCCATTTCTTGAAGTATTAAACTCTCCATGTTTTGATTGGTAGTTGCCTCTCTCGTCAAGCTCAATATTAGCATCTTCACTCAGATAGTGCTCTGGAGAAAGAAAGCCCATGGATAAAAGCACCAACTCAGCATCCCAAGTTTTTTCGGTGCCATCAACTTCAGTTAATTTCCCATCTACAAAATCAACATTGGTGGTTTTAATTCCTTTAACATGCCCGTTACTATCCTTTATAAATGCTTTGGTTAGAAGCTGATATCGCCTTGGATCTTTTCCAAATACTTTGTTAGACTCTTCGTGGCCATAGTCAACTCGGAAAATAACTGGCCATTCAGGCCAAGGGTTTGAATCTGAACGCTGTTCTGGAGGCTGACTCATTAACTCAAAGTTTATGATTGATTTAGCGCCTTGTCTTAATGAAGTACCAATACAGTCTGTTCCAGTATCACCGCCGCCGATAACAATAACATTTTTTCCTTTTGCAGAAAGTTCACTTTCATCAGGAATGCCATTATCAAGAAGACTTTTAGTATTTGAAGTTAAGTAATCCATTGCTGGATAAATACCTTTTGCATCTCTATTTTCAGCTGGAAGGTCTCTAGCTTTTGTTGCGCCGGTAGTAAAAATTACCGCATCAAAAATATCTTGCAGTTCATCTGTTGAAATATCTTTACCCACATCAGCGTTAGTCGTAAACTCGACACCCTCTTGCTTTAATAAGTCAACACGTCGATCGACAACATCTTTACCCAATTTCATATTTGGAATACCATACATTAAGAGGCCGCCAATACGGTCACTTCGTTCATAGACTTGAACAGAATGGCCCATTTGATTAAGCTCATCAGCAGCTGCAAGACCAGCAGGCCCAGAACCAACTACGGCAACTTTCTTACCTGATCTGGATTTAATGAGTCTAGGCTTAATCCATCCTTCTTCAAAACCTTTGTCAACAATTGCTAATTCGATATTTTTGATTGTTACAGCCGGATTATTAAGACCCAGTACACAAGAACCCTCACAAGGAGCTGGACAAACTCTACCTGTGAACTCAGGGAAGTTATTGGTTTTTTCGAGACGCTCTAAGGCCTCTTGCCATTCATTGTTATAAACGAGATCGTTCCACTCGGGTATTAAGTTATCAATAGGACAGCCAGTTGCCGATTGACAAAAAGGGACGCCACAATCCATACATCTTGAACCTTGTTCTTGAAGTTGGTTTAAGTTGTGAGTACCAGAAAAAATCTCATCATAATCATTGATGCGTATATCTACTTCACGGTATGACTCAACTTCCCTGTCTAACTCTAAAAAACCTGTTACTTTTCCCATATAATGCTTTTATTTTTTTTGAAAGGGATTATCTCATATTATGACTAAAACATTTAAAAAATAAAATCAATAATATCTATTTAATAGCTCTTTGATTCTTGTGTAAGAAAGAAAAAATATGTATAATTAGCGCTTTTTTCAGAAACCCAAAATAGGTGCAATCGTGAATTTAATTGATCAAATTGAAAGTGAGCAACTAAGATCTGATATTCCTGAGTTTTCTCCAGGTGATACAGTTGTTGTTCAGGTAAAGGTTCGTGAAGGGACTCGCGAAAGATTACAGGCCTTTGAAGGTGTCGTCATTGCAAAGAAAAATAGAGGATTAAATTCTGCTTTTACTGTACGCAAAATCTCACATGGTGAAGGCGTTGAGAGAGTTTTTCAAACTCATTCGTCAATGATTGACAGCGTTTCAGTTAAGCGAAGTGGCAAAGTTCGTCAAGCCAAACTTTATTACTTACGCGGACTTACAGGCAAAGCAGCCAGAATTAAAGAAAAACTCAAAAAGAAATAATTTATTGAATAGATTAATGCCAGTTTTTACTGGCATTTTTTTTGTCCAATCCATAGATTCTTAAGTAGAATGATTGACAATGAATAATAACCTCATTGATCAATTTATCGATTATTACTGGCTAACTAGTGGAGCGAGTAAAAATACATTAAGCGCTTATCGCTCTGATCTTAATATTTTTAGTAAATGGCTTAATCAAATCCCATTTACCAGTGTCGATAAACAATTAGTACAGGAATATTTCTCTTACAGGAAAAAATCAAATCTTAGCGCTGCTTCTCAGTCTCGAATACTAACCTGTCTGCACTCATTTTTTCAGTATCTGTTAGACAACCAAAAGTTGGCAAATGATCCAACTGAACAAATGGATTATCCAAAATTGGAAAAAAAATTACCTATTTTTTTAAACATACAAGAAGTTGAAAAGTTAATGGAGACTCCCAATACAAGTTCAATATATGGCCAAAGGGATCGAGCAATGCTTGAACTTCTTTATTCTTGCGGACTAAGAGTTTCTGAGCTGATTGGCTTAAGCTTTCACAATTTAAACCTCAAAGAGGAGTTTGTACGTGTTCATGGAAAAGGAAATAAAGAAAGAATGTTACCATTAGGGGAAGTGGCTATTGATTTTCTTGATGAGTATGAAAAGAATTCAAGACTCCTACTTTTGAAAAATGGTCAATGTGATAGCTATTTTCTGTCAAATCGAGGTAGGGCAATGTCGAGACAAAATTTCTTTTATATCATCAAAGGCTATGCTGCAACAGCAGGCATTGATAAGCCAATATCACCCCACTCTTTGAGACACGCTTTTGCCACTCACCTTGTTCAGAAGGGAGCTGATTTACGCTCAGTACAATTAATGCTGGGCCATAGTGATATTTCAAGCACCCAGCTCTATACTCACATTCAGAATGCGCAACTAAAAATGCAGCATCAAAAACATCACCCGAGAGGGTAAAAAAAACTTTTAGGATAGATCTAGGTTATCCAGCTTATAAAGCAATGGCTTTGTTAATGACCTTAAAGATACCTTTGGTTTACCATTGTTATCAAAATTGATTTCAGATAAAAACTCATTAAAGCATCTTTCAATTCCCTGCCATTCTTTATCAATCATTGCAAACCAAGCTGTATCTCTATTCCTTCCTTTAACTATGGTCATCTGTCTAAAGACACCTTCGTAGGAAAAACCAAATCTTTGNGCTGCAGCTCGAGATCTTAAATTTAGTGCATTACACTTCCACTCGTAACGCCTATAGCCGTTTTCAAAAGCCCACTTCATCATTAGATACATTGCTTCTGTAGCCTCTGTCGTTTTCTGTAAAAGTGGAGAGTAATTAATATGTCCCACTTCAATTGATCCGATAGTTGGGTTAATTCTCAAATAACTCGCTATACCAATCGCTTTGTTTAGTTTTTTGCTTACGATCGCAAAAAAAACAGGGTCNTCCCCTTCTTCGAATGACTCCACCCAACTAGCATATTCTGTTTGACTTTCAAAAGGCCCATATGGCAGATAAGTCCAATTATTACCCTCCTTATCTAGTGCATTGGACAGAAAAAGTTCTTCTGCAAATTGATTCGCAACCAATGGCTTCAANGTCACTAGATTCCCATCAATTGATATGCCTTTTGGATGAGAGGGTTCTAAAAATTTGTCAATTATTTCACCAAGCTTCATAANTATTCTCTAAGTTTTTATAAAATTAATTGTAATTAAGATTAATTATTGACACAGATTAAATATGGAGCCAAAAGAATACAAATGATGNTCCAAGTTTATTTAATAATAGAGAAAACTTATTCTATATGCATTTGATAAGTAACAAAATCAATCGTTTCGGAAATTTGATCATACACTGCTCGAGCTCTTTGATTATCACTCGCAGTTATCCATCTCACATAAGGCCAGCCATTCTCTTTGGCTCGCGACTTTAGATCTTTAAACAACAATTGAACAGCTCCAGAACCCCTAAAATCAGGATGGACAAACAAATCATCCAAGAAACCCACAAGCCTCCCCCTTAAAGGTGATGGCATTTCTCTAAAATGCATAAAGCCGATTAATTCACCTTGTTTAGATTTCACGCCAATCGCATAAAATTTAATATCAGGATTAAAGATCCAATCCCATACATTATCGAGAATATCTCTATTCATTGGCATTTTATAAAAGTTAGCATAGCCATGATAAAGTTTGCTCCAATCTTCTTTATCAGTGTTGATCAAAGTCTCAACTTTCATAAGCCTTTTATGCTAATTTATTAAAAGCGTCCTCAAGTTTTTGAACTGCAGCATCTACATTTTTTAACTTATCAAGTCCAAATAACCCTAAACGAAAAGTTTGATAATCATCNCCCTCATCACACTGGAGCGGAACTCCAGCAGCAATTTGAATCCCCATATCTTTAAATTTTGAACCATTATGTATTGCTTTATCTGATGTGTAACTTACAACAACTCCAGGAGCAAGAAATCCCTCTGCAGCAACACTAATAAAACCATGTTTCTTCAGTAAAGATCTCACTCTATCACCCAACTCTTGTTGTTTATGACAAGCTTTATCAAAGCCAAACTCGGCTGTTTCATTTATGGTGTCTCTAAAATGCTTGATGGCATCAGTAGGCATAGTAGCATGATATGCATGGCCACCATTTTCATAGGCCTGCATAATTTGAAGCCATTTGAGAAGATCGCAAGAAAAACTAGTACTCTGAGTTTTATGAATCATCTCAGAAGCTTCTGAAGAGAGCATCACCATGCCAAATGCAGGGGATGCACTCCATCCCTTTTGAGGCGCGCTAACCAAAACGTCAACCCCGCATTTTTCCATATCAATCCATATAGCCCCTGAAGCAATACAATCAAGAACAAACATACCTCCAACAGAATGCACTGCTTCTGAAACAGTCTGGATATAATCATCTGGAAGAATAATGCCTGATGAAGTTTCCACATGAGGAGCGAAGACCATNGCCGGCTTGTCAGATTTAATTTTTTCTACTACTTGGTCTATATTGACTGGAGCAAACGGCTCTTGTGAGCCCTCACTTTCTCTAGTTGCCTTTAAAACTGTTAGCTTGGCGGGAATATGACCCATTTCTAGAATTTGTGACCAACGATAACTNAACCAACCATTTCTTAGAACTAAACAATCTTTATCTGTAGCAAATTGTCGAGCCACCGCTTCCATNCCATAAGTTCCGCCTCCAGGAACCAGCACAACTGATTCAGCGTTATATACTTTTTTAAGTGAGGATGAAACATCATTTATCGCCCTCTGAAAAGAGCTAGACATATGATTGAGTGATCTATCAGTATAGACGACTGAGTATTCTAGAAGCCCATCAGGATCAATGTTAGGAAGTAAGCCAGGCATTCAATAATCTCCTTGATTTAAAAANTTACAATTCTACACAGAATTGAAAAATAAAAATAAGGAAAAAANATTAAAAAATTACTAAGGAACTAAATGTACTGAACTTCAANAATTTCGTAAAGAATATCGCCTTTTGGGGCTTTGACAGTAACCTCATCACCCTCTTCATTACCCATCAACGCCCTTGCAATTGGAGAATGACATGAAATTTTACCCTGATCAATATCTGCCTCATCCTCGCCAACAATTTGATANCTAATTTCACTATTATCTGAGAGATTTAATAGGCTTATTGTCGTACCAAAAACACAACGACCANCCTGATTAAGTTGTTTTACATCAATAATTTGTAATCGAGATAATTTTGATTCAATCTCTTGAATTCTGCCTTCAATAAAACCCTGCTCTTCTTTTGCAGCATGATATTCAGCATTTTCTTTAAGATCTCCGTGCTCTCTAGCTGTTGCAATATCACCAACTATTCTAGGGCGCTCCTCATCCTTAAGTCTGAGTAACTCAAGTTCTAGAATCTTTGCGCCATTAACTGTTATTGGTATAGTATCCATAAAATTACTGGTGAATAGATTGTAAAGACCTTACAACCAATTTATCTTGAGTCTTTATTCCATCAAGCATTGCAAAGGCCGCAGAAACTGTGGTTGTNCATGGAATTTTATGGATTAATGCCTGACAACGAATCACTGTCGCATCCTCTAGGCCTTGCGAATCATCAGTTGAATTAATGATCAAACTAATTTCTTCATTTTTAATCGCATCTACAATATGCGGTGACCCTTCTGACACTTTATTAACCATTGTACATTCAAGGCCAGCCTGTTTAAGTATTTCTTGGTTAGTACGAGTTGCCACTATCTCAAAACCTTGGTTAATGAGCCTTTCACCTAACTCTACCAATCTACCTCTATCTAATGCTCTAAGACTTACGAGCACCTTGCCACTCGTTGGAACAACATCGCCCGCAGCAAGGAGTGCCTTATCAAAAGCCGCAGGAAAATCTTTACCAACGCCCATGACTTCACCAGTGGACCTCATCTCAGGCCCTAAAAATGGATCAACGCCCAAGAACTTATTAAATGGAAAGACAGACTCTTTAACCGAAAAATGCTCTGGAATAATTTCAGAGGTAAAATTTTGTTCTTTAAGGGATATTCCAGCCATAACTCTTGCTGCAATGTTAGCTAAAGGAACGCCAGTTGCTTTAGAAACGAAAGGGACAGTTCTTGAAGCTCTTGGATTTACNTCAATAACATAAATCTCTTCATCTTGATAGGCAAGCTGCGTATTCATTAATCCGACAACTTTTAATTCTTTGGCCATCAGTTTGACTTGTCTTCGCATTTCATCAAGAACATTTGCAGGTAAAGAGTGAGGCGGTAATGAGCATGCAGAATCACCTGAATGAATTCCAGCCTGTTCGATGTGCTCCATAATACCACCAATGACTATATCCTTACCGTCACTAACGACATCTATGTCTACCTCAATAGCGTGATCTAAAAATGAATCTAATAAGACAGGTGAATCATTTGAGACCATTACAGCAGTCTTCATATATCGCTCAAGACTTTCAATATCATAGACAATTTCCATCGCACGGCCGCCTAAAACATACGAAGGTCTGACAACCAAAGGAAAGCCAATTGAATTAGCAATTTTCACCGCTTCATCTTGAGATCTTGCTGTGTCGTTGATAGGCTGCTTTAAATTAAGCTTTTGGATCATTTTTTGAAAGCGCTCTCTATCCTCAGCAAGGTCAATAGAGTCTGGGCTCGTACCGATGATATTAGCNCCATTTTTTTCAAGAGCCTCTGCAAGTTTAAGCGGCGTCTGTCCTCCATAATGAACAATAATTCCCTCAGGTTTTTCAATATCAATAACCTCTAGGACATCCTCGAGTGTGAGTGGTTCAAAATACAGCCTGTCAGAGACATCGTAGTCTGTAGAAACTGTTTCTGGGTTACAGTTGACCATAATTGTTTCATATCCATCTTTTTGAAGCGCCAAAGACGCATGAACACAACAATAATCAAACTCNATCCCCTGCCCTATTCTATTTGGCCCNCCCCCCAAAATCATAATTTTTTTATTATCTGTNGGGTTTGCTTCACATTCNGATTGGTAGGTAGAATATAGATAAGCAGTCTGCGTATCAAACTCAGCAGCACAGCTATCAACTCTTTTAAAAACCGGCTTAATGTTGAGAGATACTCTCTTNCTTCTGAATTCTTCTTCTGTACAATTTAGGATTTCTGAGAGTCGTTTATCTGAAAAACCTTTCTGCTTAAGTTCACGAATTGTTTCAGACTTTATGCTTTTTATATCTTGTCCTTTAATTGAATTTTCTGAAAGGACAATGTCTTCAACTTGCGTTAAAAACCAAGGATCAATCTTTGAGAGGTCGAATGCATTTTGCACACTCATACCNATTCTAAAGGCATCAGCCAAGTAAAATATTCTCTCGGCTCCAGCAGAGAGAAGCTCACTTCTTATTTTTGATTTTGAATCGTCTGCCGTAATATCTATAATTGGATCTAGGCCAGATTTATCCGTTTCAAGNCCCCTAAGTGCTTTTTGAAGTGACTCTTGGAATGTAGAACCCATTGCCATGACTTCACCAACAGATTTCATTTGAGTGGTCAGTCGATCATCTGCCTGTGGAAATTTCTCAAATGCAAATCGCGGAATTTTCGTTACAACATAGTCGATAGAAGGCTCAAATGAAGCAGGCGTTTTACCACCTGTAATATCATTATCTAATTCATCAAGTGTATACCCAACTGCCAATTTAGCAGCTACTTTTGCGATTGGAAAACCAGTGGCTTTCGAGGCTAGTGCAGATGAGCGAGAAACTCTTGGATTCATCTCAATAATTGTTAATCGTCCATTTTCAGGATTAACAGCAAACTGAACATTTGAACCGCCAGTNTCAACACCAATTTCTCTAAGAACCATCAATGAGGCATTCCGCATGACTTGATACTCCTTGTCAGTCAGCGTTTGAGCAGGAGCTACTGTGATTGAATCTCCAGTATGAATGCCCATTGGATCAAAATTTTCGATAGAGCAGATAATGATACAGTTATCTTTATTATCTCTAACAACCTCCATTTCAAATTCTTTCCAACCCAGAATAGATTCCTCAATTAAAAGCTCATTGGTTGGAGATAAATCGAGACCTCGCTGACATATTTCAACAAATTGTTCTTTGTTATATGCAATACCGCCGCCAGAGCCACCCATTGTAAATGATGGACGAATGATGGTTGGAAAACCAACCTCCTCCTGTGCTTTTAANGCATCTTCTAGAGTATGAGCTATTGCTGCTTTAGGCATATCGAGGCCAATTTTAAGCATCGCTTGACGAAATAATTCTCTATCTTCAGCTTTGTCAATTGCCTCCTTGTTTGCACCAATCATCTCAACATTGTATTTTTCTAAAACGCCATGACGATCAAGATCAAGTGCGCAGTTAAGTGCAGTTTGGCCACCCATGGTTGGAAGCAGTGCATCTGGCTTTTCCTTTTCAATAATTTTTTCTACAGTTTTCCATTCGATTGGCTCAATGTAGGTTGCATCCGCCATTTTTGGATCTGTCATAATGGTTGCTGGATTTGAATTGACCAATATAACTCTGAAGCCCTCTTCTCTTAAAGCTTTGCACGCTTGTGCGCCAGAATAATCAAACTCGCATGCTTGGCCAATGACTATTGGTCCTGCGCCAATAATTAAAATACTTTTAATGTCTTGTCTTTTTGGCATTTCTAATTGGAAAAATATATGTGGTATTTAATTTCATGTTGTCATCAGCCCTATAAATTCATCAAACAAGTAACTGACGTCGTGTGGCCCAGGTGATGCTTCAGGATGACCTTGAAAACTATAGGCCGGCTTGTCTTTTATTTTGATACCCTGAATACTCTTATCAAAAAGAGACCTGTGGCTAATTTCAACATTATCAGGCATATTCTGATCCGAGACTGCAAAGCCATGATTTTGAGATGTAATC
>PASI01000016.1 GCA_002711905.1 Thiotrichales bacterium | reverse complement strand
ATTTAATTCATACTCACTCGCGCTTCTCTCTTTCTCATCCTCTTGCGCAACATCTCTAAGCATTGAGATTGACTCATTTCTNTAGAGNGCATTGTCATCAAAATCAATTTTNCCATCGAGCGCCATAATGTGATTATCACCCGTAATAATTAACGGGTTAATTTCAATGAGNTTAGCATCATGTGCTGTGAAAATTTNATACAAACCTAGAAGGGTTTGAGCAAACTCCCCATGAAGTGATNCATCNAAACCAAGATCAGCTGAAATTGCATTGCACTCATCCACAGATATTTTTCCTAGTGGATTGGTTTTCATTTTAATAATCTTGTCAGGAGTTTCAGAGGCAACTTTTTCAATGTCCATTCCACCTTCCGTTGAAGCTAAAACTGTAATTCTCTCTGAAGCACGATCAACCAGTAAACCTAAATATAATTCTTTAGCAATATCTTGGCCAGCCTCAATAATGACTTCATTGATNGGTTGTCCATTTNCATCAGTCTGAGGTGTTACTAGGTTAGTGCCCAGCAATCTGCCACTTGCATCAATCGCATCTTGAATATTTTTACATACAATGACACCACCACCCTTNCCTCTGCCACCAGCATGAACCTGGGCTTTAACAACCCATATTGAACCACCTAACTTTTTACAAGCAGATTCAGTTTCATTTGCATTCGAAACGACGATAAAGTCTGGAACTTTAATACCATTTTTCTTGAATAAGTCTTTAGCCTGGTGTTCATGTATNTGCATATAATTAAACGATTAAGGGTTAAAATATAAGGGAGAGTATTTTATCATTCTTCGATTGCTGACTATATTNTATTAGGCTATTTATTTGAATGATGAAATTCCCTCAGATCTATCTTATTAAAATATCTATTCAAATAAAATCACATACTATTTCAAATTATTTTAGGATTATTAAATTATGAACTACAGTACCAGTCAGTTTAAAAATGGTATGAAACTAATGCTTGACGGAAACCCGTGTTCAATTGTTAATAACGAAATTGTGAAACCTGGAAAAGGTCAGGCTTTTAATCGCGTCAAATTTAAAGACTTAATTACCGGTAAGACTCTAGAAAAAACATTTAAATCAGGTGAGTCACTTGAGGCTGCCGATGTCATGGAATTGGAAATGCAATACTTGTATAGTGATGGAGAAAAGTGGCATTTTATGGATCCTGTATCGTTCGAACAATTTGATTTAGGAAAAGAATCAATGGGGACTGCACTAAGCTACCTAGTGGAGCAAGATAAATGTATTGTAACGCTTTGGAATAACAATCCAATTTCTGTAACCCCTCCCAACCATGTTATTTTGGAGGTGACTGATACTGACCCTGGCCTCAAGGGCGATACTGCGGGTACGGGCGGAAAGCCAGCCACATTAAATACGGGAGTTGTTGTTCAAGTCCCTCTGTTCGTTAGTATCGGCGATAAAGTCAAAGTTGACACAAGAACGAATGAATACTCAGGGCGTGCCTAATTCATGCCTTCATGTCTAAAGTAAAAAAACAACTTGCGCAGTATCAAAAGTTAACTCGAATCATTAGAGATTTTTTTTATTCGCGCCAAGTGACTGAGGTAGTAACCCCTACTTTATTAAATGCACCAACAACCGATGTTTATATTGATAGCATAGAAGTTTCAGTTAATCAGGCACTTTCAAAATCATCTCAACTCTATCTTCATACTTCACCAGAGCTAGAAATGAAGCGACTTTTGTCTAAAGGTAGCGGCGATATTTTTCAAATTTGTCAGGTCTTTAGAGACAATGAGCAAGGAAGAATTAACTCTAATGAATTTACTATGCTTGAGTTTTATCGTGTTGACTTTACTATGCATCAATTGATGGATGAAATCGCAGAGCTATTGGCTGCACTTGGAAAAAATGAACCCATTAAGAAGATGTCATACGCCGAAGTTTTTTTTGAGTATTCAGATATTGATATACTCAATAGTGATATCAATGATCTGAAGACAATATTGAATTCACTTGATTTGAATTCTGACGATGAGTGGATTGAAGATATTCAGATGCACCTTTTTGTTCATCTTATTGAACCAAAACTCAAAGAGATACCGCTATGTCTTATCTATGATTTTCCGAAGGATCAAGCCGCTCTTGCCGAAATTCATGGCCCTGTTGCACATCGATTTGAAATGTACATCAATGGTACTGAGATTGCAAATGGTTACCAAGAAATCCAATCTGCACAAGAGTATCGAGACCGCTTTAATGAAGAACTAAACAAAAGGAAGGTTTTATCTAAGCCTTTTGAGTTTCTAGACAATAGCTTCTTGAAAGATCTTGAAGGGGGTCTGCCTTATTGCTCTGGNGTTGCAATTGGTATTGAGAGACTATATTCTTCATTGAGTTTATAATTATGAATAAACTAAACCTAAATGAGAGTTTCTAAATAACCTTGGAAAATTCAAATAAACCTTTTTGGGAAACTAAGTCGCTTCATGANATGAGNCCTGAGGAGTGGGAGTCACTCTGTGATGGATGTGGGCGCTGCTGTCTGCATAAGTTGGAAGATGAAAGCTCTGGAANAGTTTACTTTACAGATGTTGCATGTCATTATCTTGATGAGGAGAGCTGNTCTTGTCCACACTATTTAGATCGTCAAAAGTATGTTCCAGATTGCTTGAGCATTGATTCAGACTGGGGAGAAAAGTTTAATTGGCTACCAACTTCCTGTGCATATCGGTTACTATATGAGGGGAAAAGTCTTNATGAATGGCACCCACTTATCAGTGGCGATAAAAATAGCGTTCATTTNGCAGGAATTTCAGTNCGGGGGAGAACGTATAGAGATAATGAAATTACCCAAGATCAATTATTCGAACATGTTATTANTTGGGTGGANTAAATGAANAAAGTNATCACANTANTATTTNGCTTACTCATCACTTTTAATGTTGCCGCCGATGATTGGCCACACCAAAATATCTCACAAGCAGTATTTGCTCTNGACATTAAAGATAGANCTCCTATTAATATTATTGAAGAGCTTGACAATTCTTTGGGTAAAATCTATTTTTTTACAAATATCCGTAACCTCCAAGNTCACAGTGTTACGCATCGCTGGATNTACAATAACAAAGTCATGGCAGATGTTGTGTTTGATGTTGGCGGTCCAAGGTGGAGGGTTTGGTCTTCAAAAAATCTTTGGCCTACTTGGCTCGGAGAATGGACAGTTGAAGTGCTTAGTGNGGATAGTGAAGTGCTTTATAAAAAAGAATTTAACTACATAAGTAAACAATGAAAAAAGTTGTATTGGCATATTCGGGTGGTTTAGATACTAGCATTATTGCTAAGTGGCTCCAAGATACTTATAGCTGTGAGGTGGTTACCTTTACGGCAGATATTGGTCAAGGTGAAGAAGTTGAGCCAGCTCGATTAAAAGCTGAGGCAATGGGAATCAAAGAAATTTATATTGAGGACTTGCGCGAAGAGTTCGCACGTGATTTTGTTTTTCCAATGTTTAGAGCAAACGCGATCTATGAGGGTGAGTACCTTTTAGGTACCTCTATCGCTCGACCTTTAATTTCTAAAAGACTTGTGGAGATTGCCGGAGAGGTTGGCGCTGATGCCATTTCTCATGGCGCTACTGGAAAAGGAAATGATCAGGTAAGGTTTGANTTAAATGCTTATGCTATCAATTCTGAAATTCAGATTATTGCTCCATGGCGTGAGTGGGATTTGTCATCTCGTGAGAGCTTAATGGATTATGCTGAAAAGCATAACATTGAAGTTGATTATAAAAAACAATCAAAAAAATCTCCCTATTCAATGGATGCCAATCTACTCCATATCTCNTATGAGGGCGATCTTTTGGAAGACCCGTGGCAAGAGGCTGANGAAGAGATGTGGCGTTGGACAGTNTCTCCAGAGAATGCACCTGATAAGCCTGAATATATAGAAATAACTTATGAAAAAGGTGANATTACAGCAATCAATGGTGAATCCATGTCGCCAGCAAAAGTCATGGAGAAATTGAATCAGATCGCTGGATCACATGGAATAGGTCGCCTTGATATTGTTGAGAATCGTTTTGTTGGGATGAAGTCACGTGGCTGTTATGAAACGCCAGCTGGAACCATTATGCTAAAAGCGCACCGTGCGATAGAGTCATTAACTCTAGATCGTGAAGCGGCGCACCTTAAAGATGAGCTAATGCCAAAATATGCCAAACTCATTTACAATGGTTTTTGGTTTGCACCAGAGCGTGAAATGATGCAGGCAGCTATTGATGCTTCTCAGGAAAATGTGAGTGGCGTTGTNAGAGTTAAGTTGTATAAAGGCAATACTTCTGTTGTNGGCAGAAAATCAGATAATAGTTTGTTCAGTGAGAAAATTGCAACATTCGAGGATGATGGGGGCGCATACAACCAAAAAGATGCGGAAGGCTTTATTAAGCTCAATGCGCTAAGACTTAGACTGAAGTCCCTCCAATAGTGATAAAAGTNGGCATCCTTTCAGATACTCATGGAGTAATTCACCCTGAAATTATTAAGCTTATGAATGAATGCGATTTTGTCATTCATGCTGGCGACATAGTTGATGAAGACTCCTTAGCAGTATTAACGCCAAAACAAAAAATGATTGCCGTGAAGGGCAATAATGATTTGCATATTAACTCTCTTGGAGAGGTCGAGATGCTTAACCTTCCTGGCGGCAATATAGCGATAGAGCACGGCCATATGCACGGNCATATTCAGCCAAGCCATGACTCTTTAAGGGAGGCTTATCCAAATGCCAAGGTTGTTGTCTATGGGCACACTCACAAACAGGTTATTGATAAAGAGGGATCCACTTGGGTGGTCAATCCAGGCTCTGCTGGTAAGACTCGGAATTATGGCGCAGCAAAATGCTTANAGCTCACCATCAAAAGTGATCATGAATGGGATATTGAGCCACAGATTTTTGATGACGTTTTCTAAATAATCAAATAGTTTTATTCGATTGAGCCACCTTCAATAATTTCGTCAGCTGTTGCGTCACGGATGGATAAAACTTCAACATAAAAAACAATATCTTTGCCAGCAAGTGGATGGTTNCCATCAATTGTAAGCTTTCCATCTTCGATATTAGAGACAATAAAGTCTTTAGTGCCACCCTTATCGTTTTGCATTGAAACTGTGGCTCCAATAAATCTATATTCAAGAGGNACATTATTAAGGTCATCAGTAAAGATTAGNTCATCAATCTTTGGACCAAAAGCATCTTTAGCTTTGAGAAGAATTTCAACTTCATCGCCAACACATTTGCCTTCAAGCTCTTTGGTGACTTGATTAAATAATAATGTATTATCACCATGAACATATCCCAAAGGGTCTTCTACTTGTTCTATGACCNCACCATTGGATTGATCTACAATCCTATAGATTAGTTCGACATATTTGTTTATGGAGATTGTTTCACTCATCAAATCAATACCTATTAGATTAATCTAGACTCTAAAGCTAGAAGATTGTTGCACCAAAAATTTTGACTTCCTCTTCCTCAACACCCAATACAAGTCGTCCTAAGAACTCACCTGGAACTTCATTACTGGTCTGTTTATAAAGTATTGTAATGAACTCACCCCTTCTGAGACAACCCAAGAATTCTCTCTCAACAGAAAGGCTGGAAAGCATTTTATTTTTTGCCCACTGTTTGCCAATTTCAATCTCATTAGCTCCCATCAGCATTTCTTTTGAGAAATGTTTAATAAATCCTAGATAGTTTCGTTTATTTGATGACTCAACAAGGTCGTCCCACATCGGGTCCGCAATTTCTAGTATTTCNTCATTAGTTTTTTCAAGTAGATTCATTGAGTTAACCTATTAATTAAATTTACAAAGTCAATATGATAAATAGATGATAAACGATTGAGGCCTCTACAAGAGGCCTCAATTTACTACGTGTTAGATAGTCTATTAATCAACTATATGGTAGAGNGGCGCCTTTTCCATTGTATATTCACCAGTCTCTGGATCACGTCTTGAGACAGTCAGGCAGTGCCAGTTGTCATCATCCAGCTTCATATGATCGCCTCGATAATAGTATCCTGGCCAGCGGGTTTCCTCACGGAAAAGGGTATGCTGTGCAACACACTCTGAAGTAATCGTACGATGCTTTAACTCCCATCCACGCATGAGCTGATGTAAGTCTTCAGCACCTATATGTTCAAGATCTTCTTGAAGTATAGCTAGCAACTCAATACCCCTCTTGAGAAGATTTCCATTGGTCATATAATTGACACTGATACCTCCAACGTACTCATCCATAATTTTTTCAAGTCGTTGTAGACCTTGAATTGGTAATAAGTAGCTTGGAGAGACAGTACCAGAAGTAATTTCATTGCGACCAACCGTATAGTTCTCAAGCGGTTTAAATATAATTTCTTTGAGGTCATCACACTGTTTATTGCTAACTTGAATCTTTTCATCTCCAAGATCTTGGATATATTTAACAGCGGCTTTGGCGGCTATTCTTCCTTCAGTAAATGATCCAGATGAGAACTTATGGGCTGTACCACCAACGGTATCACCCGCTCCAAAGAGTCCCTCAACTGTAAGCATTCTGTTATATCCCCAAAAATATTCAGGAGGTGAGATATCTTCAGGACCGCTCACCCAAGCNCCCGAGCACGTTGCATGAGATCCCATGACGTAAGGCTCNGATGTTGTCAGTTCAGGGTTTGTGTATTTAGGATCAATATTCTGTGACGCCCAAACTACAGCTTGACCGACAGTCATTCCTAGGAAGTTTTCCCAGCCAATAACTTCTAGATGGGGGTCTTGGAATGCCTCCATCGTAACCATATGAATTGGCCCTCTTCCAGCCTTAACTTCTTCAATAAAAGCATGGTTTCTTAAGCAAGTTGGTGTNGGTGTATGATCGATATACTCTCCAACCATTGCCTTAGTATGCTCATACCATTTAGACTCGTATTCTTCACCATAAGTATTTTGTGTATAGGTCTTGAGATGAAGAAAATAAGCACCAACAGGTCCATATCCATCTTTAAAACGAGTTAATACAATACGGTTTTCCATTTGCGTCATCTTGGCGCCAACTTGAATCGGGAGAGCGTAAGCAGAACCACTACTCCACGGAGCGTACCAAGTTCTTCCCATTCCTTCACCAACTGAGCGAGGCTTGAAAATATGAGAAGCNCCACCAGCACCAACAATAACTGCTTTAGCTCGGAAAACGTGGTAATCACCTGTACGACAGTTAAATCCTACAGCACCGCCTACACGGTTTTCNTTGGACTCATCCATCAAAAGATGAGTAACCATAATTCTGTTGTAAATCTTATCTACTGAGTTTCTAGCTGCTTCTGCAACGATTGGCTTGTAGCTTTCACCGTGGATCATGATTTGCCATTTACCTTCTCGTTGGTAACGCCCAGTCTCTTCATTTCTCATAATGGGTAGNCCCCATTCTTCAAATTTATGANCCGCTGAGTCAACGTGACGAGCCATATCAAAAGCTAAATCCTCGCGAACCAAACCCATTAAGTCATTTCTGGCATATCGAACATGATCTTCAGGCTGGTTTTCATCCCACTGCATTCCCATNTAACAGTTAATTGCATAAAGGCCTTGAGCAACCGCACCACTGCGATCAATATTTGCTTTTTCGGCGCAAATAATTCTCATGTCGCGACCCCAGTATCTAGCCTCATAGGCAGCACCAGTTCCAGCCATACCGCCGCCAACGACTAATATGTCACAATCTTCCCAAACAGTTTTTCTTTTTGCCATTAGTAATATACTCCTTCCTTTAGCTTGTCTTTACTGATGACAGGTAAGCCTGTTTCAACATTCAGTGCATCAGGCTCATAACATAATAGTTGTGAGTCAAGCGCAGCCTGATCAGGAACTTCTAGATCACCAAGATTAGGGATTTTCTCCCCCCATGGTTGAGTCGTAATCGGTGAGAGGAAGTTTTTCTCTCGACCATCTCTAAATTTAATTTTCCAAGAGATTGTTCCTTTTTCTTCTTCACGAAGAACTCTCACGCTGTGACCAAGAGGAGCAAAGTCAGCGTAACCTCTTACATCGATTGCATTTTGAGGACATGCTTTCACACAAGAGTAGCATTCCCAACACATATTTGGTTCAATGTTGACTGCACGACGAATCGTTTTGTCGATGTGCATAATATCAGATGGACAGATATCAACGCAGTGACCGCATCCATCGCATCGTGTCATGTATACAAAAGTTGGCATAATATTTTCTCCGAAAAATTAATTATTAATAGTGACGTGGTGCTTCACGCTTGATTCCAAGACCAAATTTCTCTGGTAAGTCTGCGGGTTCAGGAAGATTTTCTCTTGACCCGTCAGCNTTAGTAACCCTTTTTTGAAACGCAGCAGCAGGCTTATAAAACATGTGGGCAAATTTTGACCACAGAACGCCACCAAAAAGAACAGTGCTTGCTAATATGAAAAGACCAAAGAATAGAGTCTGCCAAACAGCAACACCATTCGATTGAAAATAAGACCAAATCAGTGCAAAAGTTGCCATCGCTATGAGTGATAGAACAAACAGATCCGCTCTCATTACTCTATACCATTTGTTTCCCTCTGCGGCAACATCAACCCTAATGAAAAACCAAAACCAGTAGCCACCGAGACAAAGCATAGCTGCGCCTAGGTGCCATAGTAATGGCCAGACTGAAGGGGTTATTGAGCTTGGGGTGGAGTATGAGAATATCATGACTGCTGTAGCAATAACAAATAATACAAAACCATACATCGTGAGAAGGTGAGCGATTCTTCTTCTTGTGCTACAAAACTCTGAAGAGGTTAAGACTTCATTAGTAGCAGTTTTGAAGGCAAGCGAAGCTTTTTCGCCTGAACTCACTTCTCNGGTAGCAGATTTTTTTGCTTTCACTGANTTATTAAAAAAGTACTTAGCACTTTGCTTATGCACAACATCAAAAAGAGTTGCACCAATGACAAGAAGAAACATCACAACTACATAGGTTTGCATCACAAGTGATGGNATGAAGGCTGATATTTCAGAAAATGGGTTTATAGAGATCATGTTATATATTTCCTTTATTTAATTGCATTAAGAACTATTTTTTCAAACTAAATGCACTATATTTCCGAGCGTGCAATTGTAGGTGAAACAGGCCCTATAAGTGTAAATATTATAGAACCAGAAAACTCATAACTAATGGACCAGTTTATATTATTTATCATCATCATTACCTATTTCGCAGAGTGCCCTTTTAGCTCAACTTTTACTTTGTCGGTATCTTTTATACCGGCGTAATATTTTTGAAGAATCTCTAAAACCTCTGGCCTTGAAAAATTTTCTGGCACCTCTTCGTTTTCACTCAGTAGGTGTCTTAGTTTTGAACCAGAAAGAAGGAGTCTATCTTCATGACTGTGTGGACAAGTTTTCATGCTAGACATTCCAGCACACTTGTTACACCAAAAAGTCCAATCAATTTTTAATGGTTTTGTAACTAAATCATTACCAATATCGTCGAAGATATTGTGGGCATCAAATGGACCATAATAATCACCAACACCAGCATGATCCCTGCCAACTATTAAATGAGAACAGCCATAATTTTGTCTAAATAAGGCATGTAATAATGCCTCTCTTGGGCCAGCATATCTCATATCTAAGGGATACCCTGATTGAAGAACTGTATTATTTACAAAGTAGTTCTCAATTAATGTTGATATAGCTTCTGATCGAACTTCGGCTGGAATATCTCCCGGCTTTAGTTCTCCCAATGTGGAATGAATCATGACGCCATCACATATTTCTATCGCAATCTTTGNCAGGTATTCATGGGATCGATGCATCGGATTTCTGGTTTGGAATGCAGCTATGCTAGACCAACCTTTTTCATCAAAATAAGTACGGGTTTGTGAAGGAGTCATGTAAAGCTCCCCATATTGCTGAGGAAAGCCGCCATCAGACAAAACCTTTACTGAGCCAGCAAGGTTATATTTACCTTGAGCCATAACTATTGCAACACCAGGATGTTCAGTATCATTGGTCTTAAATACCTCAGTGCATTCTAGTTCCTTGTCGATTGTATATTTTTCTGAAATAAGCATGGTCGCAATAATTTCATNAGTTTTTTCATATACAATCGCAACTTCTTGCCCTACTTGAATNCTCTCATCATCTGTAGATAGGGTGATAGGGATAGGCCAAAAAGTGCCATTTTCTAGGGCCATGTTTTTACAGACGCTTAACCAGTCAGCCTTATTCATAAAGCCATCAAGGGGAGTAAATCCACCTATACCAAACATAATGACATCACCAAATTCTCTCGACGAACAAACAACCTGANTTAATGAGTTTGATTTTTTTTGCTCGANTTTTAAAGCATCACCCTCCAAGGCAAGGATTTTGAGTTCTTTACTTCCATGAGGTGGGACAAGTTTGGACATATAATTCTTAAAAAGGTTTAATAAATTTTTTAGATTTTTTTATACTCATATACATGAGTTACTGATATGTTATCATAGGTTTAATTGCTAGAATAAGTCAATTAAATCTCGATCTAAAAAGTACTAATTTTCTAGACAAAAAAGTATACATGAATTAATATATATGTTTTATCTTTTTTCTTTGATTGCAACTCTACTTATTCGTTATAAATTTAGTAAATCAAGTTTTATAAGAAAACTTTAAAATGATTCGATCTGCCTTAACAACATCTCTACCAATTCTATTTGGCTTTGTTCCTCTAGGGATAGCATTTGGGCTTTTATTTCAAGAGTTAAATTACCCATGGTATTTTGCATCCCTAATGGGAATTATTGTTTATGCAGGTGCAGCGCAGTTCATGGCTATCGGTCTTTTAGCTGCAGGTGTTGGGTTGGTTGAGATTGCAATGTCAACTTTCTTACTTAATTCTAGACATATGTTTTACGGCATTGCTTTTCTTGAGAGCTTTGGTAATTGGAATTTAAGAAAGTTGTATATGATTTTTGGGCTTACAGATGAAACATATGCACTTATGACATCTATCGATGTTCCTAAAGGTTTTAACCAAAAACAGTATTTTTTCTTTATTACTTTATTTGCCCAAAGTTACTGGGTTTTAGGATGCACTATTGGTGCCTTATCCTCAGAGATTTTATCTTTTAATACAGATGGTATGGAGTTTGCAGCAACTGCTTTATTTGTAGTTTTGCTAATCGAACAATGGATGATGGTTAAAAGATTATTGCCTTTTATTATTGGGCTTATTGCCTCTTTTATTGCCCTAATGTTTTTTATAGATCACATGCTTCTTGTTGCGATTATTATCTCAATATGCTCAATACTTTTATTTCGACTTGTGAACAAAACCCATTATGAATGAAATANACTATCTACTAGCTACTATGATTGTGATGGCAATATCAACCTATTTCACAAGAATAATTCCATTCCTACTTTTTGTTCCAGGTAAAGACAACACTAAGCTCAACTTTATTGCNAAAAGTACCCCACCAATGGTCATGACGATTCTTGTCATTTATATGTTGAAAGGGGTTGATTACCTTTCAACTGAGATTTTTTATACTTTATTTGCTCTGGCAGTAACGGTCGGACTTCAAGTTTTAAAGAGAAACGCATTGTTAAGTATTGTTTCTGGAACATTTGTATATATGTTTTTTGTTCAAATGTAATATGGACCATAATGAATTAATATTGCTACAGAACTATAAGCGCATAGGATTACTATATAATTTACGACCTACTGAATAACATCACTTTATAAGCCGTAACATTTATGATTCAATTAGCAAAAATTTTTCCATTTATAGTTTGGTTTAGGTTGACCACTGTGGAGACAATTAAGGCTGATTTTTTTGCAGGCTTGACCGGTGCTATTATTGTTCTTCCTCAAAGTGTTGCGTTTGCTACTATTGCCGGGATGCCCCCAGAATATGGTCTATATACTGCGATGGTGGTCCCTATTGTCGCTGCGCTTTTTGGGTCTTCCTTTCATCTTGTTTCTGGCCCAACAACTGCTATTTCAATTGTTGTTTTTGCAGCAGTCAGTAAGTATGCAGCGCCAGGCACNGAAGAATTTGTTTCATTAGCTTTAACCCTTACCTTTTTAGCGGGCGTCTATCAACTTGTATTTGGTTTGGCTAAATTTGGCCTGTTGATAAACTTTGTTTCTCACAATGTTGTGATTGGTTTTACAGCAGGAGCTGCATTACTAATTGCAAGCAGTCAAATTCCATATATTGTTGGAATTGACATACCAAGAGGAGAAGATTTTATTCACACCTGGTTTGATATATATTGGGGCGTTGGAGAGTTTAATATTTATTTATTGATTGTTGGGTTAGGAACATTAATGAGCGCAATTTTGGTCAAAATATTAAGGCCAAAGTATCCTAATCTTTTAATCGGCATGCTTGTTGGAGGCGTTCTTGCGTTTTATTTAAGTAGCTTCACAGATACCATAAAAACTGTTGGAGCAATGCCCGCCTACTTTCCACCATTATCAACACCAAACTTTTCGTTAAATTCATTAAAGTCACTTGCACCTGAGGCTTTTGCGATTGCTCTATTGGGTCTTATAGAGGCGTCATCAATTGGCAGGTCAATTGCAACCAAATCTAATCAAAGGATCGATGCTAACCAGGAGTTTATTGGTCAAGGTGCCTCCAATATTATTGGGAGCTTCCTTTCCAGCTATGCCTCCTCTGGTTCCTTTACCAGATCAGGTGTAAACTTTGAGGCTGGAGCAAGAACGCCTCTTTCTGCTATTCTAGCGGCACTCTTTTTGATGGCCATTGTCCTTTTGGTTGCACCTTTATTCGCCTACTTACCGCTTGCAGCAATGGCAGGAATCATTTTGCTAGTTGCCTATAATCTANTTGACTTTAAAAATATTAAAAAAACATTTAAATTTAGTAAGTCGGAAAGTGTTATCTTCACAGCAACATTTCTTGCTACTTTATTGTTTGAGTTAGAGTTTGCAATCTATTTAGGAGTNTTATTATCCTTGATGCTCTTCATCGCCAAAACATCCACTCCTGATGTTCATACGCTTGCATTTGCAACGCCACCTGGTGAGGGTGATAGGAGGCTGCAAAGCATTCGAAAAGCACCTCTCGTTCAGTGCCCTCAACTCAAGATCATTAGAATTGATATGTCAATCTATTTTGGTTCGATTAACCATATTCAAAAACAGCTCAGCCGAATTGTTGATAACCAAAGAATTTATCATATTTTGGTTGTGGCAAGTGGCGTCAACTTTATAGACCTTGCCGGAATTGAGGCACTTCTAATTGAAAACAAACGACTTAAAGAAAAAAATGGCAGCCTATATTTTGTTGCTGTTAAATCTTCAGCCTTTGAGTTTATGGAGAAGGTTAACTTTGTCAATGAGATAGGCCGTGATAATTTCTTTGACACAAAGTCAGAAGCAATTCATGTGCTTTATGATAGGCTTGATAAAAGTAAGTGCGAAAAATGTCAGGCACTTGTTTTTAATGAATGTCACTAAGACTCGAAAAGGTCTATTAGACAAGCTTCTAAGAATGGAGGCTGGGACCGGAGTCGAACCGGTCTAAAAGGCTTTGCAGGCCCCTGCATAACCGCTTTGCTACCCAGCCATTTTAGTTTTTAACTAAAAAAAAGCCTGTTTTTTTACAGGCCAAAACACGCAGTTAGAATTTGGAGCGGGAAACGAGATTCGAACTCGCGACATTCACGTTGGCAACGTGATGCTCTACCAGCTGAGCTATTCCCGCACAAGGTGTGAAATTATAGTGTTTTTTTTCTAACTGTCAAATGTTTTTAAGCCCGCAATGAGATATTTGATGCCAGACCAAAGGGTAAGAATAGTGGCTACAAAAAGTAAAAATCTGCCCATCATATTTATGTCGTCATATGAGAAGAATAAAAGAGGTTGATGTATTAATAGAAAAAGGATTGCGACCATCTGAACAAATGTCTTTGACTTACCAATCCATGAGACAGCTACATTTGCTCTTTTGCCTACTTCACTCATCCATTCCCTAAGTGCAGAGACAAGTATCTCCCTAGATATAATAATTATCGATGGTATGGTGATAAACCATGTATGGTAGTAATCAATTAAAAGAATCAGCGCAGTGCAAACCATTAATTTGTCGGCAACCGGATCAAGAAATGCACCAAGATCAGAAACTTGGTTGAGTTTTCTGGCTAAAAAACCATCAATAAAGTCGGTTGCACTTATGACTATAAAAATTGCTATTAAGGCATTATTGATCCAGCCAAGAGGCTCACCATCGAGATAGCTAGGTTGCAAATAGAATAAGCCAATAAAGACTGGTATTAAAAAAATCCTAGCTAGCGTAATTAAGTTTGGAAGAGTCATCATTGCAGGGTTAATTCTATCAAAGACTCGTGGTGTTTAGAATAAACTTTAAAAGGTTGGCGCGCTCGGCAGGAGTCGAACCTGCAACCGCTCGGTTCGTAGCCGAGTACTCTATCCAGTTGAGCTACGAGCGCAGCTGCGTAATTATCGCCATGTTTCATCTAAAGGTCAAGAAGAGTTTGAGGTATTTACTAAAATATCAACCAATTCATTTAGCTTCATCATCCGTGATCCTTTGATTAAGATTGTAGAGCCTTTGTGTTTATTTTGTATTTCATCAAAAATAGAGGTTATATCCTTAAATGGTCTACCCTGATATTCTTTTGCATCCTCTCCAATTGTTAAAAGATGATTGGCATTAGATTGACGAGCATACTCACCAATTTCTTGATGCATTTTTTTTGAATCTATACCGAGTTCACCCATAGAGCCAAGAA